>QIJG01000096.1 GCA_003232715.1 Nitrospirota bacterium | reverse complement strand
GGTCTTCGTTAATTATCTCGGGTGACTCCTCAAGGTCCTCATTCACTTCAATTACTGTTCCCGACACAGGGGCTATTACCGAGGAAGTTGCTTTGGTAGACTCGATCTCTGAAAACTCCGCGTCCTTCTTTGTTTCCGCATCCACTTCAGGAAGGTCGATATACACAATATCTCCAAGGGCATCCTGTGCGTAATCCGTTATCCCTACAGTTGCCTTCTTGCCGGAAACTTTGACCCAGGTATGCTCCCTGTGGTATTTAAGATCCTTCGGAAAGTTCATTTGCTGCCTCCTTCAAGTTTATTCTTTACCTGTAAGACAGGTTAAGCTATTGTTTTTCATAGCACAGATTTTTGCTCTTTGTCAACCTGGTGCAGATTGCAAATCATTAATATTCAGGGTTTGAACAAGACCAGGTTCCACATAATTATCGCAGGAATTGGAATCACAATTCCTGTAATTCAGAAATATCCATAAACCCGGAAGATATACGGTTTATCATTGCAAGGAGGCAGAGACGGTTCAGTCTTACACGCTCATCCCTGTCCATCACAAGGACATTGTCAAAGAAATCATTTATCGGCCCTCTGAGCCCGCCTATCAACAACAAGGCCTTAAGATAATCAAACCTTTCGATACTCCCCTTTACCCCATCAGCTATCTCCCCGGCCCTCCGATAGAGCATCTTTTCCTCTTCGTGCATAAAGAGACTTTCATCGACCTCACCTGAAAGGGATTCCCCGAGACCTTTCAATATATTAAAAACCCTTTTAAGGGCAACCAGCGTCTCATTATAGACCGGTTCCTTTTTAAACGACTCCACGGCATCCATTATCTCCTTGACCCTGACAAGGGGAAGGGTTTTTGATCTCTCCATTACCGCCTGTACGGTATCGTGGGCGTAACCCTCTGAAATAAAGAGGTGTTCAAGCCTCCGGAGGAAAAAATTGAGCACCTCCTGCTTTAGAGTGTCAGTGTCAGTGTTCTTAACGTCCGCCTTCCCGGGTTCCTTAAGCACTATCTGCAGGAGCCTCTCAAGGCTTATGGCAAATCCCCTGTTTATCAAAAGAGATATAATGCCAAGTGCCTGCCTGCGCAGGGCAAACGGATCCTCGGAACCGCTTGGCTTCAGACCGATAGAGAAGAATGTCACCACGTTATCAATACGGTCAGAGATACTGAGGACGGCCCCTGTATCTGTGGAAGGAAGGTCTCCCCCCGCATGAGTTGGAAGGTACTGCTCATAAACTGCCTCTGCAACCTCTGCATCTTCTCCCCAATGCAATGCATAGTATTTCCCCATGAGGCCCTGAAGTTCCGGAAACTCCCTTACCACACCGGTTATTAAATCCGACTTTGAAAGCAGTGCAGCCCTCTTTATCTTCTCCGATGCGTGCGGCACAAGCACTGAGAGCCCGCTTGCCACCCTGTAAACCCTCTGCACCTTGTCATAGAGGCTGCCGAGTTTTTCCTGAAAGGTAACCCGCTTTAACTCTTCCAGTCTATCGCTGAGCTGCCTTTTCAGGTCATCTTCATAATAAAACCTTGCATCCTCAAACCTTGCCCTTATAACCCTCTCTGCTCCGCTCCGGACAGCCCCTTCATTTTCCCGCCCTGTGTTACTGACAACCACAAACCGGTTCAACAGGGTTCCATCACCACGCTGGATGGCAAAATACTTTTGATGGTCCCTCATAACTGTAATTAAAAGCTCTTTTGGAAGCGTCAGATACTCTTCGGGAAAGAGGCATGGAACGGCATTCGGATATTCCACAAGGAAGGTAACGGTCTCAAGTAGCACCTCATCCTCAACCACCCTGCCGCCGGCCATCTCTGAAAGCCTTTTTACCGCCTTCCTTATCTCTTCTCTCCTCCGTCTATGGTCAACAACCACAAAACTCTCTTCAAGGAGACCCAGGTATTCATCAGCACCATGAATCTCTACAGGATCCGGACTGAGGAACCTGTGCCCCCATGTCCTGTTGCTGCTTTGCAGTCCGTCTATCTCAAGGTCAATAACATCTCCGTCCATAACGGCAAGTATCCAGTGTACCGGCCTTACAAACCTGAAACTGCCGTCCCCCCACCTCATTGATTTCGGAAAGTGCAGGGAGAGGGTTATCTTTTTGAGTATGTCGGGAAGGAGCGCCCTGACAGGGCTCCCCTCTTTTTCAATTATTGCAACGGCATATTCACCTTTTCCCTTTTTCCCAATCTTCAGGCTTTCCACATCAACTCCCTGGGATGCTGCAAAGCCAACGGCAGCCTTGGTCGGTGCCCCTTTTTCATCAAAGGCAACACTTTTTGGTGGACCAAAGACAACCTTCCTGACACTGGACTGCCTCTGAGGTAATCCCCTCAATATCAGGCTCAACCTCCTTGGGGTGCCATAAACATGAATATCGCTGAATTCAATGGAGAGCCCGGTTAAGGCCTCTTTGCAGAGGTTTTTCAGTTGAGAGATCATGCCGGGCAAAAACCTCGCCGGGATTTCCTCAGCCCCTATCTCAAAGACAAGGGATTGATGATCGGCAATCGACGATTGATGATTGATAATTGATAATTGTTCTTTTTTTTCAATCTTCAATTCCCAATCTTCCTTCTTCAATTGAAGAAGGGGAAAACCCATCTCCTCACGCTGCCTGAAATATGACTCGGCAACAGATTTTGCCAGCCCCCTGACCCTTGCCATATACCCCGTCCTCTCGGTCACTGAAAAGGCCCCCCTTGCATCAAGGAGATTAAAGGCATGGGAACACTTCA
>QIJG01000340.1 GCA_003232715.1 Nitrospirota bacterium | reverse complement strand
TTAATCCCCATTCAGGTATGTATGTATTGATTTAGCCGCCTTCCTCCCGGCACCCATTGCAGAAATAACCGTCGCAGAACCTGTCACAATATCACCCCCTGCATAGACACCCCTTGTGCCGGTTCGGCCTGTCTCCTCATCAACAATAATGTACCCCCGCTTATTAACCGAAAGCAGCTCCGTACTTTGAGTAACAAGAGGATTGGCATTCGTACCGACTGCCGTAATTACAACATCAACAGGCATAAGAAATTCCGAACCTTTTATTGGCCTGGGACGCCTTCTTCCCGACTCATCCATCTCGCAGAGATCCATTCTGATACATTCAATAGCACTTACCCAGCCGTCTCTGCCTATTATCCTTACGGGCTTTATACATAATTCAAATCTTACTCCCTCTTCCCTTGCATGATGAACCTCTTCCTCTCTTGCAGGCAGCTCAAACATGGAACGCCGATAGATTATGATGGCATCCTTTGCCCCTATACGAATGGCCGTCCTGACTGCATCCATTGCAACATTGCCGCCACCGACTACGGCTACTCTATTGCCTTTTTTTACCGGCGTGTCATATTCAGGGAACTCATAGGCCCTCATCAGGTTAACACGTGTCAGAAATTCATTGGCTGAATAAACCCCGTTAAGATTTTCACCTTCAATACCCATAAACCTTGGAAACCCGGCCCCTGTTCCAATAAAACAGGCATCAAAATCCTCCATTATCCCGTCAACGGTAACAAGCTTCCCAACGACTGCATTTGTAATAATCTCAACACCCATATCTCTTAAAGATTGTACTTCACGGGCGACTATCTTCTTAGGCAGACGAAACTCCGGAATACCATAAAGCAGGACACCGCCCGGTTCATGGAGTGCCTCAAATATCGTAACTTTATATCCAAGGCCGGCAAGCTCATATGCACAGCTCAATCCCGATGGTCCGCTACCCACGATTGCAACCTTCTTCCCGGTTGATACAGGCAGTTCCGAAACCGATCGCCGGCAATATTGCATTTCCCGGTCGGCAGCAAATCTTTCCAGACGGCCTATAGCTACAGGTTCATATTTTTTACCTAATATACAGGACTTTTCGCATTGGTCTTCCTGGGGGCAGACCCGCCCGCAAACTCCGGGCAGAAGATTTACCTCTTTAATTTTATCAATGGCCTCTTTAAACCTTCCCTCCTTGATAGCCCTGATAAATTGAGGAACAGGTACATGGACAGGGCATCTCTCAATGCATTGCGGCCTCGAACAGTTCAGGCACCTCATAGCCTCTTTAACAGCCGTCACTTCAGTATAACCAAGAGAGACTTCTTTAAAGTTTGAACGCCTCTCCATCGGGTTCTGTTCTTCGGCAGGTACTTTATGAGGTATAATTTTTGCTTTTTGCTTTTTCCTCACCATTTTCATTCCTTTCTTCCTATCTCAAGTTACGGAAGGGCATGCGTTATTTTTCACCTCGTCTGCATATAACTTTTGACATTCTTCATCCATAACCGGTCAGATCAGCACCCTTTAACGAGCAGGTGTGCGTGACGCTTTTTCCATGCCTCGAATGACTCCTGTTCCTCGGGGATGTACATCTTCCGGCGATTCATCAGCAAATCCCAGTCAATCAGGTATCCATCAAACTCCGGTCCGTCAGTACAGGCAAACCTGGTCTCACCACCCACTGTTACGCGACAACACCCACACATACCGGTGCCGTCTATCATAATCGGGTTTAAGCTGACAATGGTTTTAACACCAAAGGGTTTTGTAGTTTCGCAAACAAATTTCATCATAACAACAGGACCGATAGCCATAACCAGGTCAGCTCCATTTCGTGCCAGCTCTTCCTGAAGAACCACAGTCACCACACCCTTAATGCCTTTACTCCCGTCATCAGTTGTAATGAGTACTCTATCACTCACCCGCCTCATTTCTTCCTCATAAATTAATAAATCCTTGTTTCTTGCCCCAAGCATTGTTACAATTTCATTTTTAGCAGCCTTAAATTCCCTTGCAATCGTATAGAGCGGAGCAACACCGAAACCACCGCCAACGAGGATAACCCGGCCGAATTTTTCAATATGCGTTGGCTGACCCAATGGTCCACAGAGGTCTAATATTTCATCTCCTGCTTTTAAGGTCGACATCTCGGTTGTGGTCTTACCTACTGCCATTACTATCAAGCTGATCGTCCCTTCTTCAGGATTAATATCCGCCAATGAGAGGGGAATACGTTCACCCTTTTCATGGAGACGAATTATCACAAACTGTCCCGGTTTTGCAATTTTAGATAATAAGGGCGATTCAATCCTGTAATAAAAAATGTCAGGGGAACGGACTAATTTTTTCTCCAATATCACGGCCATATTGTTCTCCTTAAATTTATTAATTCAACAGCGAGAAAAAGGGTTAGGGAACATGCAGTGTATCGAGTATGCCAAATAATGATATTACAGACCGGGATTCCGGAGGAAGTTCATAAAGAGGCCTGCCCTTCAGGTCATACTCAAATATATTCGGGTCATTCGGAATTGTACCGGCAAGGTATAAACCTGCATCGGCGGCGATTCCTTCGAGGGTTTCCGCCTCATTTCCGGAGATGCGGTTTATTATCAACACCCTCTCCCCGATATCGAGTTTCAGTTCATCTATAAGACGGCTGATCCTCCCCGCTGTCTGTATTCCTCTGACAGTCGGGTCACTCACTATCAGCCTTATGTGTGGTCTTCCTGCTGAGGTGCTCCATACCCGCCTCATTGTCAATTACCACATAGGGATAGCGCTCTGCAAGGATGTCCGTATATTTTCTGATAATATTATTGGCTGCGCAGTAACAGCCCGGCCCTTCGGGCCTGCCCATCACCAATAAATCAAAACCCTTTGCCTCTATCAGGGCCTGATTAATCTGATATTCAAAGAGCTCGTCCATACTCATCCCCCCAGGCCTTTCACTACCAGAACGTATGGTCTCAAGTGAGGACTCCCTCAGTTGCCCCACAGAGGCATGGACCTTCACGCCAAGCGCTTCATTCAGGCAGGCATTACTGTCGGCATCAACTGCAAGTACAGGCCCCTGCCTCCTCTCAACAAGATACCTCACCGTCAGTCCCGCTATACTCGTCTTTCCTGTACCGCCTTTACCTGCAAGAGCTATCAAAAACGACATATAATTTCTCCTCCGTATACTTTTAGAAGATTAAAAAACCACATCAAAGACCATCTTCTTAATCCCGAACAGAAACCGCTTCCGCTTCACCTTTATCTTTACTTTATCTCCGGGCTTCCTGTCAAGAAGCTCAATCTTTATATCGGATATATCCGAAACAACCTTAGCACCGACAGCCGTTATTATATCACCCTCTTTAAGCCCTGCCTTCCCGGCAACTCCTCCCTCCATGACCTTTTCAATAACAACTCCTTTCCCGGTATCCTTGAGAAAGACCATCAGCCGTGCACCCTCCGGGGGCTCAATCCGCTTTGGAAACAACACAAAATCTGCAATCCCCCGGTCAAAACCCTCCCCCCCGTAATTAAGAATAACCGTCGGACGCTCATTGGTCAGCCGTCTTACCCTGTCCGGTATTCCCCATGAATGCTGTATGTGCCCGTTTCCTGCAAGGACGACCATCTGTTTATCGGGATATTTTTTCAGTGTATCTGCAATACTGTGGGCCATTGTCTCATCCCACAGGATCTGCGACTGAACGAAATTCTCAAAATTCCGGTTATTGTCATGTTGGGAGAAGACCTTTCTGAGATATTCCCTGTACCGTTGGTTCGTCATGTCCATATCCTGAGGTATTTCGGCATATTCAACTTCAGAAAGCGATCCAATTCCCCCTTTTGAGACCTTTTTAATAATCTCTTTCCTGATATTCAACGCTATTACCGGAATGCGGTTGGCACGTGCATACTGGAGAATATCCCTGTAGAGGTTGTAATCAAATACCCATCTTTTAAAATACTCCGTCTTCCTGAGAAACTCTCCCTCGGGTATCTTGCCCTGGATGTATTGATCAAGATACTCTTGAAAGGGCCGTTGAAACATCTCCATGCCGATAACCAGTTTCCCGCTGTCACCGTACAGCCTTCTGATAATCTCATACTGTACTACGTGGTCCTCGTATGCAGTATGCATCTCTCCTACGAAAATCACCCTGCTGTCCTTAATCTTCCGTATCACAGCGTCAAGCCCCGTGGTATTCGCTGTCTCTACGGCATCAAGCCTGAGTGTCAGGTCCACGGAAATTCCCATTTCGGAGTCAGCAGTCTTTTTAAGGATGTTTTTACCCTTTTCAAAAACAAGGAGGGAATAATTCCCATATCTGAATATCTTTCTGAATGCCGAGTTTACCTCTTCCCGGTCTTTTGCATTAAAGACCACTGCAACCCTCTCCGAATTCAGCGGGTTTTTGTAAACCTTTACAACAAATCCTCCCTCAGGGAGGGGTCTGTCTGCAAAAAGACGCCTGTAAATCCTGTTTTTAACCGACATTATCAGGATGGAGTTTTCCTCTATCTCTTTATCTGTAACCTCTTTCTCACCCTTTACAGCATATCCCTGCGCTTTAAAAAACGCTGCCGCATCCTTATAAACCTCCTCTTCATCCTCAGGCAC
>QIJG01000147.1 GCA_003232715.1 Nitrospirota bacterium | reverse complement strand
TGCCACCATGGTCAGGGCTGAGAAGGTGGATATTCCCGCGTCACGCATGAAGTTGGAAATAGCCAAGATACTCAAGGAAGAAGGGTTTATCCGGGCTTACAAGATTATCAAGGATAAAAAACAGGGGGTTCTCAGGATCTCCTTAAAATATGTTGACGGGCAGAGTATTATTTCCGGGCTGAAAAGGGTAAGTAAACCCGGCAAGAGGGTCTATGTCGGCTACAGAGATGTGCCGGTTATTATGGGCGGAGTGGGGCTTGCAATACTCTCAACACCTAAAGGCATCAAGAGTGACAAGACCTGCAAATGGGATAAGCTCGGTGGAGAACTTCTCTGTCATGTCTGGTAAATTCAGTCATAAGGCATTGGTCTGTTGTAGTTCAGGTTTTGGTAATGTCAAGGTGACAAACATACTTGTAAGCGAGGAGAATTAAGGGATGTCAAGGATAGGAAGAAAACCTGTAGAGATACCGAAGAGTGTGGATGTGAAGGTTGAGGGAACCCTTATCGAGGTGAAGGGACCAAAGGGTGAACTTCGCTGGAATTTCCCGTCTTCCATGAATCTGAATATAGAGAAGGACAGTATCCTGGTTTCAAGACCGGATGATACAAAACAAAAGAAGGCACTTCATGGACTTACAAGGAGCCTTATTGCCAATATGGTGGAGGGTGTAAGTGAGGGGTATAAAAAAGAACTGGAGATAGTCGGGATCGGATACAAGGTGGAGCCGAAAGGTAAAACACTTGTTTTTTCTCTTGGATATTCGCATCCGGTTGAGTTCATACTGCCTGAAGGTGTATCTGCTGAGGTTGACCTTAAAGCCCGGCCTATGAAGATTACGCTTACGGGTTATGACAAACAGCTTGTTGGTCAGGTAGCAGCAAATATCCAGGCCCTGAGACGGCCGGATGCATACAAGGGAAAGGGTATACGCTATGCAGGTGCGAGGCTCAAACTTAAACCCGGTAAGGCAGGGAAGAAGTAAGGAGCAGGCCAAAACCCTGCTGAATTTGAGTTTAATAGTGCTTAATGTATACTGTATAATATGTCGTACTTAAATAAATGTGGAGGTTTTCTGAGTTGAGAAGAACAAGAAGAGAAGCAAGAGAGAGGAGACGCAACAGGGTCAGGAAAAAGGTCTTTGGAATGCCGGAAAGACCGAGACTTGCTGTTTATGGTTCACTGAATCATATATATGTCCAGATTGTTGACGATATGAAGGGAAATACCCTGATTGCAGCTTCGACACGTGATAAGGAGATGAAGGATCTGTCAACTCATTGTGGAAATATTGAGGCTGCAAGGAAAGTGGGTGGGCTCCTGGCAAAGAGGGCCGTGGAGAAAGGTATAAAAAAGGTGGTCTTTGACCGAGGTGGCTTCAAGTTTCATGGCAGGATTAAGGCGCTTGCAGATGCTGTGAGAGAAGGCGGTTTGGAATTTTAGATTTGAAGATTGGCGATTGAATATTGAAAGTGTGGTTGATTCAGGAAAACAGCTGTAATTGAAACGATTGTTGTTTTAAAAAGATAAGGACATTATGTTGTATGTTTCTTTTTTAATTTTCAATCGTCAATAATTAATGAGTAAATCAAAAAGGAGGAATGGTGCAGAGGATTGATCCGTCAGCGCTGGAAATACAGGAAAAGGTAATCTTTATCAATAGAGTTTCCAAGGTGGTCAAAGGGGGACGGAGGTTTTCCTTTACAGCCCTTGTTGCCATTGGTGATGGTAACGGCACGGTCGGGCTTGGTAAAGGCAAGGCTTCAGAAGTACCCGAAGCCATCAGGAAGGCAATAGAGCAGGCTAAAAAAACACTCATAAGGTTTCCTCTCAGGAACGGCACTATACCATACGACATAATAGGGAAGTTTAGTGCAGGAGAAGTGTTAATAAAGCCTGCACCAAAAGGTACCGGTGTAATTGCCGGTGGAGCTGTAAGGGCGGTACTTGAGGTGTCGGGTATAGAAAATATAGTGGCCAAGTCCATCAGAAGTCATAATCCGTTTAATGAGGCAAAGGCGACACTGGATGGACTTGTGAGTCTTAAAGACCCTGAAGTTGTGAGAAGATTGAGGGGGAAGTCATCTGAGGAAGAGACCAGGGAGGTCCGGAAAAATGCTTAGGATAAAGCTGAAGAGAAGCTATATCGGTAACCCTGAGAAATTGAGAAGAGTACTCAGGAGTCTCGGCCTGAGAAGGATAGGGCAAACCGTCACGCACCCCGACGTTCCTGTTATAAGGGGAATGGTTAACAAGGTTCCACACCTTATAGATGTTGAAGAATCTAAAGGTGAATGAAGATTGAAGACAGTAGTTTTGAAACGGAGGTGTTGTAGTAATGAAAATAGATGAATTAAAGCCTGCTGGCGGGAGCAGAAAGAGGAGTAAGAGGATCGGCAGGGGACCGGGCTCGGGACACGGGAAGACCTCCTGTAAAGGACATAAGGGACAAAAAGCCCGCTCCGGTGGTACGAAGGGTCCGGGGTTTGAGGGGGGGCAGATGCCCTTGCAGAGGAGACTTCCCAAGCGGGGTTTCAGTAATGAGCCGTTCAGAAAGGAATTCGCTATAACGAATCTCAGGGTTCTTTCAAATATAGAAGATGCCGATACAATAACTCCGGAACTATTGCTTGAGAAAGGAGTCTTAAAGGACGTTAAAGATGGACTGAAGATCCTCGGAGATGGTGAACTGTCCAGGCCGTTGATTGTTAAGGCGCATGCTTTCAGCTCTTCCGCCACACAGAAAATAAATGCTTCCGGTGGGAAGGCCGAGGTGATATAGTTGGGAGCACTCTCTTCTTTTCAGA
>QIJG01000043.1 GCA_003232715.1 Nitrospirota bacterium | reverse complement strand
GATAAAGAGATAGAGGAAAACTCCATCCTGATAATGTCGGTCGGGAACAGGATTTACAGGCGTCTTTTTGCAGACAGACCCCTCCCTGAGGGCGGATTTGTTGTAAAGGTTTACAAAAACCCCTTAAATTCAGAAAGGGTTGCAGTGGTCTTTAATGCAAAAGACCGGGAAGAGGTAAACACGGCCTTCAGAAAGATATTCAGGTATGGGAATTATTCCCTCCTCGTCTTTGATAAGGGTAAGAACATCTTTAAAAAGACTGCTGACTCCGGGACGGGGATTTCTGTGGACCTGACGCTCCGGCTTGCTGCCGTAGAGACAGCGAATACCACGGGGCTTGACGCTGTGATACGGAAGATTAAGGACAGCAGGGTGATTTTCGTTGGAGAGATGCATACTGCATACGAGGACCACGTAGTACAGTATGAGATTATCAGGAGGTTGTTCAGTGACGGCAGAAAGTTGGTTATCGGTATGGAGATGTTTCAACGTCCTTTTCAAAAGTACCTTGATCAATATATTCAGGGCGACATAACCGAGGGAGAGTTCCTCAGGAAGACGGAGTATTTTAAAAGATGGGGGTTTGATTACAATCTCTACAGGGATATTCTCCAGTATGCACGTGCCAACCGCATTCCGGTAATAGCTCTGAATATCAGGAAGGAGATTATTAAAAAAATCTCGGAAAATGGAATTGACTCGCTTTCTGAAGATGAATATGCCGAGATACCTCAGGATATGGATATGACAAACCAACGGTACAGGGAATACCTCAGGAGTGTCTTCTCCCAACATGACAATAACCGGAATTTTGAGAACTTCGTTCAATCGCAGATCCTGTGGGATGAGACAATGGCTCACACTATTGCTGAGACATTGAAAGAAAATCCCGATAAACAGATGGTCGTCCTTGCCGGGAACGGGCATATCCGGTATTCATGGGGAATACCGGATAGGGTAAGGCGGCTGACCAATGAACGTCCAACCGTTATCCTTAATTACGGGGGAGAGGGTTTTGACCGGGGGATTGCAGATTTTGTCCTGTTCCCAAAGCGGATTGAACCCCCGGAAGGTGCGCGACTGATGGTCTTTCTCAAGAATATTAAGAAAGGAATTGTTATTGAGAAGGTTGTGAAGGGAGGGGTTGCTGAAAAGGCAGGGCTTAAAGAGGGTGATATAATAACGGCTGTCGGTAACAAGGCTGTTTCGGATATATCCGATATAAGGATTGAGCTTCTTGACAGGAAGCCCGGAGATAAAGTAAAGATAAAGGTGAAGCGGAAGCGGTTTCTTTTCGGGATGAAGGAGATGGTACTTGATGTGGTCTTTTAATCTCGTTTTTGATAGCTCTTGCAGGTAAAGGCGGTACGGGAAAGACGAGTATAGCAGGACTGACGGTGAGATATCTTGTTGAGAAGAGGCGGGGGCCTGTGCTTGCAGTTGATGCCGACAGTAACGCCTGCCTGAATGAAGCGCTTGGTGTGAAGGTCCATGCCTCTGTGGGACAACTGAGGGAGTCCTCTCTCGAGACCATACGTTCGGGTAGTGAAAGGCCTGGCGGTATGAGTATGGACGAGCTCTTTGAATCACTGATAGAGGCAAAGGGTTTTGATTTGTTGGTGATGGGCAGGCCCGAAGGGCCGGGCTGTTACTGTGCGGCCAATAATATTATCAGAAAATACACGGATATACTTTCGGAACGCTATCCCTATGTGGTGATAGACAATGAGGCGGGTATGGAGCATCTCAGCAGGATGACCACACATAAAGTGGATCTCCTGCTGATAGTGAGTGACCCGACTGTAAGAGGAATACAGACAGCAGGGAGGATCAGGGACCTTGTGGATGAGTTGAAACTTGATATTGCAAGGAGTGTCCTGATTATAAACAGGATTACAGGTGATGAGGGTGACACTCTCAGGGAACTTGCCGTGGGGATGGGGCTTCATTGTGCAGGGCTTGTCCCTCAGGATGAAAGAATCTTTGAGTATGACCTTCAGGGGAGACCACTGATTGAACTGCCTGATGACTCCCCTGCGCTCCGGTCTGTTTTTACTCTAATCGAGGGGCTGGATATCCCTTAACCCTCCCTTATTCTCTATGAAATTATAATAATTTTAAATAGTGCAATGCTTTACCATATGCTGTATTTTATGTTATCCTTTTCAACCCTTGCTTTATTCTTATATTCGGGTAATATTAAAGAACAGGTGTAAACTACAGTTTTTGAATTCGGGTTTTTTCTCTGTGCCACTATGGTGAAAATCAAGGTGGTAAAGTTCTCTTTTAACAAATAACCAAGCAACAAATAACAAATAACAAATTCAAAGAAGGAGTGTTTGATATGCTGATTATTGGAGAGAAACTGAGTATAATTGCAAAGCGCGTCAGAGAAGCCATGATGAAGCGGGACAAGGGACCTATTCAGGAGATTGCCCTTGCGCAGAAAAACGCCGGGGCAGGGATGATTGATGCCAATATCGGCCCTGCAGAGGATGGCGGTGAGGAGCTTATGGAGTGGATGGTTACCACCATTCAGGAGGCCGTTTCACTTCCTGTATGTCTTGATACCACGAATTATGCAGCCACTGAGGCCGGTCTCAAGGTGCACAATAACGACTACGGTACACCTATGATTAACTCTACTTCCAATGACCCTGAGCGTTTCCCGATGCTTGAACTTGCTGCAAAGTACGATAGCCTGATTATAGGGTTGACCGTTGGCAAGGGTGGGCTGCCTGCGGACGAGGAGGAGAGGTCTGCCATTGCAGCAGAGATTATGGCAAGGGCTATGGAGTATGGACTGTCACTTGAGAACCTTTATCTGGACCCTCTTGTCCTGCAGATTGCCACCACACAGGAACAGGCGGTAAAGGTGATCAGGACGATAAAGATGTTTCAGGAACTGAATGATCCGCCCATAAAGACTGTTGTCGGCCTGAGCAATATATCCAATGGCTGTCCCAAACAGGTCAGACATATTCTCAATAAATACTATCTTGCGCTTCTTGTTTATGAGGGGCTTACCGCAGCTATTGCAGACCCTGCGGAAGTTATCGAGACCGTCAAGACGATAGACGTTATTATGGGCAGGACACTGTATGCCCACTCTTATCTGGAGATGTAATTAAAGAGATATATTTAGAGTCTGTGTACAAATTGCAGTCATTTGTCATTCCCGCAAGTGAAGCGAGTCGGGAATCTTTCTCCAAGAACGATTCCGGACAAGCCGGAATGACAGAAAAAGACAAGTGTTCGGCTTTAATACACAGACTCTCTTTAAATTAAGAATTAAGGAGGAATAATATGGCATTTGTACCACCAAAGGAAAGTTTTACAGGCAGGGTCTTTCCGGTGACGATAGGAACCGGGATTCAACAGACCTTTGGAGGTGAGAATGCCCTTCCTTTTCATTCATTTGAAGGAGAGGTTCCGAACAGGCCCCTGATTGCATATGAGATACAGGATGTTCCTCCTGAAGCCTGGCCCGAGACTGTCAGGAAGGTTTATGACGGTGTGAGCGGCGATCCTGTAACGTGGGCAAAATACTGCGAGGAGGACTTGAAGGCAAAGGCCATTGCCCTGAGACTTGCCGGAACGCATCCCGACAGCAGGAACCTTACAGCAGAGGATGTCGGCAGGACCGTGACCGATCTCCTTGGGGCTATAAAAGTTCCCCTTATCATCCTTGGCAGCAATCATGTGGAGAAGGACTCGGAGGTTCTGGTGAGGGCTGCTGAGGCGGCAAAAGGGTATAACTGTATAATCGGCAAGGCACAGGAGGCAAATTACAAGACCATTGCAGCAGCAGCAATGGCAAATGATCATAAACTTATTGCTATGAGTGAACTGGATATTAACCTCTCAAAACAGCTCAATATCCTGCTTACCCAGATGGGCTTTGGTAAGGAGAAGCTTATTACAGACCCGATGTGTTCCGCCCTTGGTTACGGGCTTGAGTATACATATTCAGTTATGGAGCGGATAAGGCTTGCCGCATTGGCACAGAATGACGCAGTCATGCAGCCGCCGATGCTGGCGGATGTAGGGATGTATGTATGGAAGATAAAAGAGACACAGGCACCGGAGGATGTGCTTCCCGAGTGGGGCAGTCTTGAGGAGAGGGGTATCGCCTGGGAGGCCATGACAGCCGCATCACTTATGATGGCAGGCTCGGAGTTGTTGATAATGCGTCATCCGAAGGCAGTAGAGGCGGTAGAACAGCTTGTGGATGAACTTATGTAATGAGATATGTGTGTAATGTATGAGGTGTATATATGTGTAGATAAGTAGTAATTTAATAAATTAACTCTTTAGCAGGTTGACATAAATGAATTTGACATAATGGAGGTAAAAGATGGCATTAAGCGGGGTTCAGATATTTAAATTACTGCCAAAGAC
>QIJG01000339.1 GCA_003232715.1 Nitrospirota bacterium | reverse complement strand
CATTTGTATCTCCTCCCGGAGCGACCAGATCCAGGTCAGGGCCGTAGTTGGAATAATAAGCCAGCGTTTCGTCATACCGGGTAGCGCCTACTGCAATGACATAAGCATTATAAGCAGCAGGATAGCTGATAACGTCTGAACCGTCATTCCCGGCCGCAGCTACTATTGTCACTCCTTTTTTGTAGGCATAAGCAAGTGCATCCTTCAGGGTAGTGGATGCACTGGACCCTCCTAAACTCATATTGATTACATCCGCACCGTTGTTGGCGGCAAAATAGATGCCATCCGCAATCTCGGTATAGGTGCCGGACCCCCTGCTGTCCAGGACCTTAACCGGCATAATAGAAGTATTAAAGGCTATCCCTGCCACACCGGTATTATTGTTTGTGCTCTGAGCTATGGTTCCCGTAACATGGGTTCCGTGCCCTTCGTCGTCATTAGGGTGAGAGTCATTATTGACAAAATCATAACCGGGTACGAAATTTGTTTCAGCCAGGTCAGGCGCCTGTTCATAAGTTATAGTCCTGTTCCTTCCTCTTGCAGAACTGTCAATATAGTCCTCATAAGCCACACCTGTATCTATTACCGCAACTACCACGCTGCTGTCCCCTGTGCCGACCTCCCAGGCGGATTTCATATTGATTCCGCCGTACTTATCATTATAGAAATTCCATTGGTAGGGGTATAAAGGATCATTGGGTGTCCAGAAGGCGTGGGCGATATAGTTTGGTTCTGCATATTCAACGTAGGGGTTTTTATTGTAAATCTTTACCAGTTCTTCAACGGTCTCTCCGGCAGGGACCTTGAGACGTCTGAATTTTCCCTGTTTGCTCACGTAAAAGGCTGATGTGCCGTGTCCCTGGTTTATTTTTTTGATCGTTCCCTCAGAGACCCCTGCCTTGAATTTAACGACAATCTCATCCTTCACAAAAGGACCCTGACCGAAACTTGTGCCTGCAAACCCTAAAACAAGGAAACTCACCAGCGCTGCAAACAGAATCCTTCTTATGCTTTTCATTTCCCTTCCTCCTCCGATAATGTTGCCGAGATTAGACCACAGAACCTTGTGGTTATATTGTTCTGTTTTTTTTAGGAATTTTGACAGTAACACTTCGTGATTTTTGTTTATCTGCAAACACTGCTATTATTTTATACTGCTATTATTTTATTTTATATTATATATCATATCTTATAAATTTGCCTGTTTACGCTGCAGGCAGGCCCTTATAATTTTTGCCTCTTCAAAGCTTACCGTACCATCGAAATGTTCGACAACAGGCCTCAGATTCCAGACCTGGAGGGTTAAAAAAAGCTTTTCCACGCTATTTCGCTTTTCAGGGTCAACAATCCGATTTATATCAATGTCACGGCCATCCCTTATCATCTGTTCAAGATGTCCTGAGATTGTAGATATCGAGAGATTACGTGTCTCTGCAATTCTTTCCAATGACAGACCCTCTCTGAAAAGCTCATATGTCTTTTCAACGGTCTCCCCCTTTACCTTTTTCTGTGAGGGATTGACGGGTAAGGCAGGATAGTCCTTATCAGGGACCGGGATGCCGGGGGTTTCGTCCAGATATGTCTGAATCTCCATTATGAAATCGTTTCCGTAGCGTTCAAGCTTGGCATCCCCGACCCCGCTGATTCTTTTCATGTCCGGCAGTGTTGAGGGATAATACCTGCACATCTCATGAAGGCTCCGGTCTGAAAATATTATATACGGAGGGACCTGCTGTTCTTCGGCAAGGGTTTTACGCAAAACCCTGAGCCTCTTGAAGAGATCCTTATCAAAGGGCTTAAATTCATTGTCTTGTGCAGTCCGGCGACTTGTCCTTGTTTCTTCTCTTTTCAATGCCGTAAGTTCCTCTTTTCCGTAGAGTACGCTTTGACCTTTTTTCGTAAGTTTCAGTACCGGATACTTATCACCCTCCTGATGTATAACGTCCTGGGCAAGGAGTTCATCAACGAGGAACCTCCAGTGATTTTTATCCTTGTGACTGCCTGCACCGTAGGTTTTTATGGTGTTGTGCTGAAGCTCACGGATACGCTTTGTATTAGCGCCTGTAACAATATCAATGATATGCCTGATTCCGAAGCGCTGACCTGTTCTTGACATGGCAGACATCAGTATCTGTGCATCAATCGTGATATCAACCTTTTCAACAGTGCCGGTGCAAATATCGCACGCCCCGCAATTTTCGTCCCCGTATTCCTCTCCAAAATATCCAAGGAGGTGTCTGCGCCTGCAGACATTATGTGATGCATACCTTGCCATCTGATTCAGTTTCTCTGTGGCGATTGTCCGTTCCTTGTCTTCAGGTATCTGATCAATAAAATATCTGATTTTCGGGATGTCTCCCCTGCTGAAGAAGAGGATGCACCAGGCTGGCTCACCGTCACGCCCGGCTCGTCCTGTCTCCTGGTAATAGCTCTCGATATTTTTCGGCAGATCAGCATGGATGACGAAACGGACATTTGACTTGTCTATTCCCATACCAAAGGCAATTGTTGCCACAATTACCGTCAATTCATCCCTGCTGAAGGCCTCCTGATTCCTCTTCCTTTGATCAGGCGTCAATCCTGCATGGTAGGGCAGGGCCTTAATGCCGTTGGCTGTCAGAAAATCAGCCGTTTTGACAACGGAATCACGTGTAGTGCAGTAAATGATGCCGGACTCATCAGTATGCCCGCCGAGAAATTCCAGTATCTGTGATTCTATTGCAGTCTTTTCTGTTACCCGGTAAAAGAGGTTCTGACGGTTAAATGAGGCACGCACCGTATATGGTGATCTGAGGCCGATCTTATTGATAATATCTT
>QIJG01000018.1 GCA_003232715.1 Nitrospirota bacterium | reverse complement strand
TCAGGGGAGCCCCATAAGTAACACCTTTATGAAGGCATTCCCTCATTGTAAACTTGGGTTTTCTAATGGCATACTCTATAAATTCAATAGTCGCAGTCTCATTGTAGTCGGAAATAGGAAACACACTCTTAAAGGCAGCCTGCAGGCCCGACTCTTTCCTTTTCTCCGGCAAGACACTCTTCTGAAGAAATCTTTCGTAAGAGACCTTCTGGAATTCAATCAAGTATGGTACATCCAGCAAGGGGGGAACCTTTCCAAAACTGAGTCTTTCTCTTAAAACCCTATTCATGGTTCTCCTTTCAAAATTCGTTATTATTCGTTATTAGTTAATACGTTCTTCAGTTAATATGTTATTACATATCAAAAATAGTTAAGTCGTTATACACTATACATATAACAATACCGGCGGTATAGCGTATAACGATTAACGGTCTTACTTTATTTCCACGGCTGCGCCCTGTTCCTCAAGTTTTGCCTTGACGGCCTCTGCCTCATCTTTTGAAACACCCTCCTTAACAGGTGCCGGGGCACTGTCCACCACAGCCTTTGCCTCCTTCAGGCCAAGACCGGTGAGTTCCCTGACCACCTTGATTACCTGAATCTTTTTATCGCCGGCAGCTGTAAGCACTACGTCAAAGCTCGTCTTCTCTTCAGCCGGGGCCTCAGCTGCATCACCTGCCGACACGGCAGCCACAGCAACCGGGGCTGCGGCCTCCACACCATACCTCTCTTCAAACTCCTTGATAAACTGTGACATTTCAAGGATTGTCATATTATCAATAAATTCAAAAATCTGTTCCTTTGTAACTTCCGCCATTCTTTCTATCCTCCTTAAGGAATATTGTTGTTTGTTATCCGTCAACAGTTACCGAAAATGAGTTATTGTTTTTTAGTCATCCCTGTAACACTACTGACTCTTCTTTTCTTTCAACCCGTTAAGGGCGTAGCCAAATTTCCGGATGGTTGCCTGCAGGAGAGACGCCATCTTCGACATGGGGGCAGCCATGGCACCGGCAAGCATTGCAAGCTGAATATCCCTTGGCGGGAGATTCGCCACATCTTTCAAGTCTTTGAGGTCCATAAACCTACCCTCAATTACTCCACCCTTTACCCCGAGCATATCGTTGCCCTTTGCATATTCCAGGACCTTTTTGGCAACCAGCACCGGGTCATCATATCCGATCGCTATACCGACAGGACCAACAAACCACTCTTTTGCAACGGAAACGGGTGTATCTTCAGCGGCAATCCTTGCAAGGGTGTTTTTCACTACCCTGTAGTCGAGCTCCGACTCCCTGAGCAACCTTCTCATCTTCGAGATCTGGGCAACCGTTAAGCCCTTATAGTCTGTAAAGACCACTCCCTTTGCCCGTTCAAACTTTTCTTTAAGTTCCGCAAGTTCATCGGACTTCTGCTTTCTGGTTTTCAGATTCTACCTCCTTTCCCAGAGACAACAACGCCAATTTCAGATTGACGATTGACAATTGACGACTAAAAAAATCGAAAATCAACAATCCCACGGGCCTCGGCAGGCTGGCAGACTGATTGCCATTTAATATTTGAACCTGCTGTCTCTGACCGAAAAATTAACCAGGTAATACCTGGACACAGAACAATATTTTACTGTTTCGAGTCGTTACGGCAATGTTATGGTTATGGCTGTTTAACAAGGTCTCAGTTACTTGAAGTGGAATAATGAAAGTCAGAGTTGTTACCCCCCGTAGCAGCGGACATGATGAGCAACCAATTCAGCATACCATCAACTAAGCAGCCTTTTTTATAACAGTACTTACATCAACCTTTATCCCGGGCCCCATGGTTGAGGAAAGAGCAACTACCTTTATATATTTACCCTTGGCGGCAGCAGGCTTGGCCTTCATAAGTGCACTTAAGGCAACTTTTATATTTTCAGCAAGTTTTTCATTATCAAAGGAAACCTTGCCAATCGACATGTGCACAATGCCCCCTTTTTCAACCCTGAAATCAACCTTGCCTGCCTTTATCTCCTTAACCGCCTTCCCGGCATCAAAGGTGACCGTACCAAGTTTCGGGTTGGGCATCAAACCCCTCGGACCCAGTATCTTTCCAATCTTCCCCACAACCCCCATCATATCGGGAGTAGCCACGGCCTTATCAAATTCAAGCCATCCCTTTTGTATCTTTTCAACAAGGTCTTCAGCACCAACATAATCAGCACCCGCCTCAAGGGCCTCTTTCTCCTTCTCACCTTTGGCAAAAACCAGGACCCTCACCTTCTTGCCCGTTCCATGAGGCAGTGATACCGTCCCTCTGACAATCTGGTCCGACTTCTTGGGGTCAACCCCCAAATTTACAGCAAGGTCCACACTCTCATCAAATTTTGCAAAGGAGGTCTCTTTTATAACATTCAGAGCCTCATCAAGAAAATATTCCCTCGTCACATTCACTTTCTTCTTAGCCTCTATAATCTTTTTACCCATAAAACTCAAAGTCCTCCTTTTTGATTTACGATTGACGATCCTCTATTTTCTCAAACTGCAACCAATCGTCAATTTTCAACCACCTCAATGCCCATGCTCCTGGCGGTTCCCTTTATAATATTTATAGCCTCATCAACCCTGTAGGCATTAAGGTCAGGCATCTTGGTCCCGGCAATCTCCCTCGCCTGATCAATGGTTATCTTCCCGACAGTCTCTTTTCCTGCTTCAGAAGCCCCTTTTATTACCCCGGCCGCCTTTTTGATAAGCTCAGGGGCAGGTGGAGTCTTTGTGATAAAGGAAAAGGACCTGTCTGCGTATACACTAAGGACAGCAGGAATTATCGTGTCCCCCATAGCCTCGGTCTTTG
>QIJG01000040.1 GCA_003232715.1 Nitrospirota bacterium | reverse complement strand
CCGTCTCCTGGGCCTCCACTCCCAAACCTCCGGCGATGCCTCGAAACTATGTGGTTGACCTTGCAGGTATTATCAGGGATGATGTGGAGATAAAGATGGATAACTATCTCAGGGAACTCGAACGGAAGACCACAGCCCAGGTAATAGTCCTGACCGTTCAGAGCCTTGACGGAGAGAGTATTGACGGCTTTTCCCTCAGGATTGCAGAAAAATGGAAACTCGGACAGAAGGGGAAGGACAACGGCGTCCTCTTCACCGTTGTATCCAGGGACAGGAAATACAGGTTCGAGATCGGGTACGGACTCGAGGGGATACTGCCTGACAGCCTTGTGGGATCCATCGGCAGGCAATACATAGTCCCGTATTTCAGAAAGGGGGATTACTCTACAGGCATATATGCAGCTGTTCTTGCAGTAGCCCAGAAGATTGCAAGCAGTAAAGGTGTTGAGATAACAGGAATGCCCACAGTCAGGGTTTCACGCAACAGGGCACCCAAGAAGATGGGACTTCCCGGTGTCATACTGAGTGTTGTCTTGCTTATATTTGCCGTCATACTATTTATAAAAAACCCGAGGCTCTTCCTGCTCCTCCTTTTGTTCTCAGGTGGTGGTAGCAGGGGGGGATGGTCAGGAGGAGGCGGATTCGGCGGAGGCGGTGGCGGAGGATTCGGCGGCGGCGGGGCCTCGGGGGGATGGTAGTGATTGACGATTGACGATTGACGATTGACGATTGGCCATTGACTATTGATGATTTACGATTTACGATTTATTATTTACAGGAGGTTATAAATGAATAAGGGATTAAAGATCTTTCTGATAGTACTTGCAATCATTCTGCTTTCTGCATCAGCTGTTGTTGGTTGGGGGATTGCACAGTACAACAGAGTGGTTACCATGGATGAACAGGTCACGGCACAGTGGGCCCAGGTTGAGAATCAGCTCAAGAGGCGCTATGACCTGATACCCAATCTCGTTGCGACGGTAAAGGGGTATGCAAAACACGAAAAGGAACTCTTTGAGAATATAGCAGAGGCGAGAACCAAGTATTTCCAGGCCAAGACCGTTGGACAGAAGATTCAGGCCTCCCGTGGGCTTGAAGGTACACTTTCGCGGTTGCTCCTCCTCAAAGAGAGCTATCCGCAGTTAAAGGCCAATGAGTCTTTCCTTAAGCTGCAGGACAGTCTTGAGGGAACGGAAAACAGGATTGCCGTTGAAAGAAAACGTTATAATGATGCGGTCCGTGTCCTTAATACATACAGACGGACTGTAGTTGGAAGGTTCTTTGCCTCTCTGGCAGGAGTGGACGAGGCAAAGTATTATGAGATACCCACGGCTCAGAAGGAGACACCTAAGGTAAAGTTCTGATGAGTCAGGAAGTGTCGCTGGGTTTTTCGACCTGTCCCAATGATACGTTCATCTTCTATCCCCTGGTCTACGGAAAGATAGAGACAGGAGACATAGTCTTCAGGGAGAGGCTCGGGGATGTGGAAGAACTCAATCAGATGGCACTGAGGGGGGAGCTTGACGTAACAAAGGTCTCCTCTCATGCTGTAGGCCACCTGCTTGGAAATTATTGTCTCTTACGCTCCGGGGGTGCCCTTGGGAAGGGATGTGGCCCCCTTGTGGTTGCCCGGAAAAAGATAAAGATAGAGGGGCTTAAGGGCAGAAAGATAGCAGTACCGGGAAGATTGACAACCGCCTTTTTACTGCTGTGCCTCTATGACCCTGAGTTTGAAGCTCACTCAATACCCATGCCTTTTCATCGAATTATGGAAAGCGTAAAGACCGGAGAAGCCGATGCCGGACTCATAATCCATGAAGGGCGGTTTACCTATCCCCTGTATGGGTTGACAGAGGTAATGGATTTGGGAAGATGGTGGGAGGAGGGGACAGGCCTGCCCATCCCGCTTGGGGGGATAGTCGCCAGGAGGAGTCTCGGTAAGGAACGGCTAAGAACTATTGAACGCCTTATTGCAGAAGGAATCGGTTACTCCAGGTCTCACCCGGAGGAACCGATGGAATACATCAAGCTGCATGCACAGGAGATGTCCGACAGTGTAATAAGGCAACATATTGAACTCTACGTTAATGAGTTCAGCACAGATGTCGGGAAAGAAGGCCAAAGGGCCGTTGAGACCCTCATTGTCAAGGCCCGGAAGAAAGGGCTCCTGCCTGAAACAACCATACCGGTCTTCTGTTAATCCATGTGGTTTCAGGAAGCAGAAAGGATATTTATACTCCCTGTAGCCAAGATACAGTGGTGGCTCCTCAGTGAGATTAAAGGTGATATCCGGAAAGTTTTTGGCAAAGAGATCATTATAGCAGATGAGCTGCCCCCGCCTACAGAGGTATTAAACCGGGACAGGGGGCAGATCCACTCAACAGGTTTAATCGAGGCTATCGTGAACAGGGGCTATAACGGAATGGTTCTTGGGATAATAGACTTCGACCTTTTTGTACCCGGTCTCAACTTTGTCTTTGGCGAGGCAGACCCTGCGGAAGGGGTTGCTGTCGTATCGATTACAAGGCTGAAAGAAGAGTTTTACGGCAGAGGGGCCGGTCAGGAGCTACTGTTGCAAAGGGCATTAAAAGAGGCCATCCATGAAATGGGCCATCTCTATAGTCTGAAGCACTGTCCCGACCCCGGATGTGTGATGCATTTTTCCAACTCTATTGCAGAAACCGATAGAAAATCAAAGGAATTCTGTCCTGTTTGCATCAAAATCCTGAAGAATATTTGAGGTTTTTTTAATTTTTTTTAAAAAAATCATTGCATTTTCCCCCGGATTTTTATATAATGATAAACATACCTACCATACCTACCAGACCCTTTCTCCGCCCCCTCGAGATTGGGTCAAACCCCCGGCCCCCATCTCTTCCCTCCGAGATGGGGGCCACTTTATTTAAGGCCCACCCTGCTTCCGGCTGAATCAATACGAAGGGTTATACGAAAATCCAGCAATTCACGGTAAAGGCAAAGAACAAGAATAGAGAAGGTTCTGAGCAAGGCAGAGGAAATAAAATTCGCAAAGGTATTGTGAGGGCA
>QIJG01000335.1 GCA_003232715.1 Nitrospirota bacterium | reverse complement strand
ATGAATATTTTGGAATAGACTATGAGATAATGTGGGATATAATCAAAAACAAACTTCCAAGGTTGCAAAAAGATATTCAAACCATCACCGAGAAAGAACAATGACCCTATCATAAGGAAAATAACCCGGAGAAACAACCCTGAGGGCACATCTTAACTATTAAGTTTAGATATTGTCGGCTTCATTACGAGCAAATACTTGATAGTTAAGACATAGCCATTATTCTTGCTTATTCTTATCTATAATGGATGAATTGAATGAGGTGCTGGCGGCATGAAATGCGATATTGCAGTTCAATCTCTCTGTCAAACATGATTTGACGTTTTTATTAACCTTCGTTAAACTATATATATGAGGAGGAGGATCATCGTTTGCTAATTGAATTCCGGATAAATCTTGATAAGATCATTGCAAATATTCTAATTAAATCCCGCTGTATACCGATACCATGAGACAGATAAAAATCTGCCCTGATTGTTCCACTGAGTACTTTGCGCATATCGAGAGGTGCGCCGACTGCGGCACCCCTCTTCTAAGCCCTGGAGAGAACAAGGCGGCTCAGGAGGCAATGGAACGGCTCATGGCGCAGACTGTTCAGAATTCCGTAGCAATCAGAAAGGGTGACCTGAAATGGATTGATGAGCTCTATCATGTCGTTATCGATTCGGGTATCTCCTGCTCCGTTCATGTTGAGGATGCATGCAACAAGGGTTGCTGCGGTGATACCTGGGAGTTGCTGGTCTCCAAGGAGGATGCTGAGCGGGCTCAGAAGTGCATTGAAGAATACTTTGCCGAGGTGCATCCGGAGATCAGGGAGTCACAGGAACTTGTCAGCGAGGGGAAATGTCCTGCATGCAGTTCCCCCGTGGGCACCAACGCGGTTGAGTGCAGTGATTGCGGGTTGACACTGCTCATTGTGGAGGAATAGGGGTCTCAACTCCCTAAAAGAAGCGCACTAAAACAAGAAACAAGCATTAAGAGGTAGAAAAGCCCCGGATCTATTGGTTAAAAAATCTTAAAAAAGGAGCCAACATGCTTAAATTTAACAGTATCATTTCCATTGTGGCACTGACGTTCTTATTGTTCATTTCCGGATGTGCCAGCATAGTCAGCAAGTCAAACTATCCTGTTGCGATAAATAGCATGCCTGAAGGAGCAACCATAACAATCACGGCCAAAAATGGCCAGCAAATCTATAAAGGAAAAACCCCTACGACTGTAACACTAAAAAGTGGTGCGGGCTTCTTTACAGGAGCAAGTTACTCTGTAGCATTCGAGAAACCCGGGTATGAACCTCAAACAGCAGTCATCGAGAAACAACTGGATGGATGGTACATTGGCAATATCCTTTTTGGAGGAGTAATCGGCTTCTTGATTGTCGATCCTGCAACAGGGGCCATGTGGAAGCTCCCAGATAGTATTAGCGTAATATTAGCGGAAAAAACCTCAGCATTTATAATTGATGGAAAAGAACTTAAAGTTGTTTTTCTTGACGATGTGCCAGCTCAACTTAGAGCTCAAATGGTGAGAGTAAAATAAGACATTAAGCCGACGGAGCTGATTTAAATGAAGAGATTTTTAAACATTGACAAGAAAATTAGTTTCTATATTGCTCTCTTGTTTGGAGCTGTACCTCTTTTTGTGTTGCTTGCAATCAAACGTGTTTTTGATTTAAGACAACAGCAATGATAAAAATTTTCGCAAAAAAATAAAATAAGGATTTCGGACAGGTATTAACCTGGCAAAGAAACATAGAAACATAGAAAGGGGCAAAAGGAGTATAATACACGAAAGGACTCAAAAACAGAGTAAAGTCTCATCAGTCGGTAATTTTTCCATATCCACCATACGTCTTGCCGGGAAACAAAGAGAATGACACCATCACCGGCTTAATGTAATCTATCCCGCATGCCTGTTTCGGCCATGGCTTCCTTACCCTGAGGCATCTCAAACCGGATACAAAGTAACATCAAGCCTGTTAAAATGTTTTTTATTAAACGTCATTACCCCATCGGTATCAAGCTTTTTCGATAAGACAGAGATATATGCATCTGCAAACTCTATCGGGTGCTTTTTGTAAATCTCCAATGACTCCGTAATGACATCAATATCAGAGACATCAAGTCCGGGAATACCGGCAATGCTTAGAAGACGGCTATATATTTCATCTTTTTTCATTTCATAGAATGATTTCAATGTCCAGGCAAGCTCAAAAAATACAGGCGGCCCAGTCACAAGGCGTATTTCCCCTTTCTCTGCCTTATCCAAAAGTTTTTCAACCCTGTCCGCATGTTCAGGTTCGTCATTGACAAGATAACGAATGAAAATATTTGTATCAACAAAGTATTTCTTCATTTATCTCCTTCTGTCACATGTTTTGAGACAGCCAGCTCCATTGCCCTGTGGGCAGAGCCTTTTTTCCTGCGAATACTTCCCCTCAGCTTCCTGAAAGAGGGAACTGTTTTCAAAATAATTTCTCCATCCCTGATTATAACCTCAACCTTGTCTTTTGGCTTTATGTCAAGTTTGTTCCTTATGTCGGAAGGAAGTGTTATTTGCCCTTTTGATGAAATTGTAGCAAAACTCATGATATTCCTCCTTTCTATTTTTGCCTTACTTATTATACCATGTAAAGCGTGGTATGTGTTTATCAGTAATTGTGGGTATCTCAATATCCGGGTTCGACTACGGCATAATAAAGACGCTCAGTTCAGATGCAGATCTGCACAGAGCGGAAGACTTGCAGTCCCGGCCATATTGACGAGCATCTCCACATCAGGACCCACGGGATTGCCGAAGACCTCATGGGGCGGACCTGCCTGTCTTATCCTGCCGCCCGCATACACGATTATTTTGTCAGCCATGGTATATGCCTCTATAATATCATGAGTAACGAGTATAACCGGGATATTGAACTTCCTTCTTACATCTTTCAGAAGCCTTCT
>QIJG01000038.1 GCA_003232715.1 Nitrospirota bacterium | reverse complement strand
GTGATTTTATTGTAGTAGTTAATGCAGAGAAGGTGACATTGACGGGCAAGAAACTTGACGATAAGATTTATTATCATCATACAGGTTATCCTGGTGGTATAAAGGCTGAGACTGCAAGAAAGAGACTGCAGCGCAAGCCGGAATTGGTCATTATGGATGCTGTCTGGGGCATGCTGCCAAAAAACAGACTTGGAAGGGCGATGCTTAAAAAGCTGAAGGTCTACCGCGGTGCTGAACATCCTCATGAGTCACAGCAGCCGGAGACAATAATTCTGTAAAGGCGTTTATTCAGGTTGTTTTGAAAATACGTAATAACTGATAAATAAGTAACTAACGAACAAGGAGTGGTGGATGGCAGAGATTATATATCAGGCAACAGGCAGGAGAAAGACCTCGGTTGCAAGGGTTATCTTAAAGCCGGGGACAGGGCAGGTAGAGGTTAACAAGCGGCCTATCGAGAAGTATTTCCCAAGGGAGACCCTCCGGATGGTTGTCAGGCAGCCACTTGAGCTTGTAGGGATGTATAACAAGCTTGATGTCAAGGTGACTGTTGGTGGTGGTGGCCTTTCAGGACAGGCTGGAGCTGTAAGGCACGGGATTGCAAGGGCGTTGCTTAATGTTGATTCCGACCTGAGGCCGAAGCTCAAGAAAGAAGGATTACTCACCAGGGATCCCAGGATGAGGGAAAGAAAGAAGTACGGCCAGAAAGGCGCCAGGAAGAGATTTCAGTTCTCCAAGAGGTAAACTCCAGTTAATCGCAGAGAGCTCTGAGAACGCAGAGAGAATTTTTTTCAGTCATTTTCTCTACGCACCACTGTATCCTTTGCGGTTTATCCATTTTATGTCCAGGTAAAAAGATGCTTAAAGTGGCTATATGCGGCGGTAGTGGATATGCAGGCAGCGAGTTGCTCCGTCTCCTTTCCCTGCATCGCGGAGTCAGGATAACGGCTGTTACCTCAGAGCGTTCATCCGGCAGGAAAGTCGTGGAATTGTTTCCTCATCTCATGGGCTCTCTTGATCTTGAGTTTGAGACTTTAAGTCCGGAGATTCTCCTCAAAAAGGCTGACTTCTTCTTCATGGCCCTTCCCCATGCAGCCTCGCAGGAAGCAGTCAATTTCTTTTACTCAAGGAAAAAACATGTTGTTGATCTGTCAGCCGATTTCAGGCTGAAAGACCCAGGGGTGTACGAAGAGTGGTACAGCACCAGACACGAATATCCCTCAGTGCTCAAAAAGGCAGTCTATGGATTGCCGGAAATGTACCGCAGGAATATAAAGAAGACAAGGGTTGTGGCCAATCCGGGCTGTTATCCTACAGGGGCTCTGCTCGGTCTGTATCCGGCCTTAAAAGAGGGTCTGATTGAGTCTGGTTCCATAGTTGTAGACTCAAAGTCAGGCACTTCCGGGGTAGGGCGAAAGGCCGCTATCCCCTATTCTTTCTGTGAGGTAAACGAGTCCTTCAGGGCTTACGGGATCGCCACGCACAGGCATACACCCGAGATTGAGCAGGAACTCTCTTTAATTCATGGCACACAGATGACGGTCAATTTTACACCTCATCTGCTGCCTGTAACCAGGGGAATCCTGACCACCATCTATTGCAGGCTGAAGGGTGATCCTGCAACATGCCAGCTCCTTGAACGTTACCGGGATATCTACAGGAAAGAGCCTTTTGTAAGGGTTTATGATGAAGGTAATCTGCCTGATGTCAGGAATGTCCGTGGAACAAACTTTTGTGATATCGGGATGAAGGTCAATCAGAGGACTGGAACCCTTGTTGTTGTTACTGCAATAGACAACCTCCTGAAAGGCGCTTCAGGCCAGGCAATACAGAACATGAATATCATGATGGGCTTTAAAGAGACCGAGGGCCTTAATCTGCTCGCACCTTTGCCGTAACAGTATTCCTGAGTTGTTAATGTCTATGCAAATGTCAAACTTTTTTCCTTAGAGAAAAAGCGCCCTTTGGTACCCGTTTAAGTCCATACAAATGATTCCTTTACGTGCATACAATTTTATCAACTTTATTTTCTTGCTCGTCAATAGTTTTGCATAGTACACAACAACGTCCCGGAAGTTGCCCCTTCGAATGGATACCCTTTAGCCTTGCTGGTAATCGGGCAAAATATGGCCAATCCAACTTTTTTATTGTAGGATCGCGGAGAAACTACCAGTGCGGGTCGAAGCCCCGCCTGTTCACTCCCGGCTTGGGGGTTGAATTGCAGCCAGACTATATCACCTCGACCAGGTACATAATTTCGAGTACTTTTCGTTGCTACCACTGCTCAAGACCTACAGCATCGCCAAATTTGACTTCTGTGTGAAGATTGTCCTCTGTAACCTCGCCAAGCAATTTTTTCAGTGAAAAGTAAGGACGGATGTTTGTTTTTACAACCATATTACCGTCAACCACCGTGAGTTCGACCAAAGTCCCCTCTTTAACGTGTACATCTTCCGCAAGATTTTTCGGTATCCGCAGCCCCAGACTATTGCCCCATTTTACGACTTTTGTCAATGATGCACTTCTTATCACTCTCTTGCTCTGGGCATCGCAATCCCGTATGGACTTTATGATCCGGTTCTGAATCGAGGGTATGTCGTTGTAGGGGCATCCCCCTGTGGTTGCCCATTCGTTTGTCGCCCGTTGATTGGTTGCCCGTTATTTTTGATGTTCATCAAAGTCAGGGCAGGCACGGGGGCCAGCCCCTACGGGTTTTGTGATTTTATGCATAATATTCGTCATCCTGCCATTTCAGAGGATTGGTTTGTATGTATTCTGATATCTGATAATACGAATTTTCATCACGGATAATATGTTCGTAATAATTACGTTGCCATAATTTTTTTGTTAAATCGAGGCCAATCATTATTTTTAACCCCCCGAATATATTCATTGGTGGTCATTGTTTTAAACCATTGAATCATTGCATGTAGGGGCGAACCTATGT
>QIJG01000062.1 GCA_003232715.1 Nitrospirota bacterium | reverse complement strand
AATTATGATATAATTTCAGATGTCTGTTGAGTTGACTGATATAAAAACCTGCTTTCACGGCACTGGCCCGATCGCCTCCTGTTTTGTGAATTATGAAGACCGCCCGCAGCAGCTCGAAATGGCCGGGGCAATCATGAATGCCCTCATGGAGAACAGACATCTTATTGTAGAGGCGGGCACAGGCGTTGGCAAGAGCCTTGCCTATCTCATCCCCCTGATCAAGCATTTTAAAAGTGAAGAGACGCAGAGGGTTGTTGTCTCCACCTATACAAAAACCCTGCAGCGACAGCTTGTGGAGAATGACCTCCCATTTTTAAAAGAACACCTCTTCCCTGAACTGAAATTCACGCTCTGCCTCGGCAGCGAAAACTACCTCTGCCTGAGAAGGCTCAGTCTCAGCAGGCAGCATGGACTCTTTGAGGCAGGGGAGGAGGCAGGCCTCTCTGAACTCCTTTCATGGGCAGATTATACCGAAACAGGGCTGCATATGGAGATTGCACTTCCACTTAAGATATGGTCAAAGGTGAGCAGGGAAACAGACCTCTGCCACGGCAGGAACTGCCGCTTTTACAATAAATGTTTTTATCAGAAGGCAAAGGTTGTGGAGAGAAAGAGTCGGATACTTGTGACAAACCACCACCTCTTCTTTGCCAATATGGCATCGGGCTGGAATCGGAGTTTCAGGCAGTTGTCTTTGACGAGGGGCACGAGATTGAGAGGGTGGCATCGGATTATCTCGGCGTGGAGGCGTCAAATACACGCCTTTACTATCTGCTTAATTCCATACACAGTCCGCGCAAAAAGGGAATACTCCTCAGGCTCCGCAGTCTTGATACAGGAAGGTTATCAGAGATTGCCGCCCTTACAGAGAGGGTGAGGCAGCAGGGTGAGCGTTTCTTTCTGAATGTCTCGCAATGGCTTGACAGACGGAAATCGATCCGGGTCAGGCGGAAGGGCCAGTTTATGGATATCATCACCGAACACCTTGATGCCCTGAGAGAAGAGATGAGCAAATTGGCCGATACCATAACATCCGAGGAAGAAAAGAGGGATTTGAAGGCAATAGAGGAGAGATGCAGGGCATTTATTCAGTCCCTGCAGATAACGGTTAATCAGGAGCTGGAGAGGTATGTATACTGGGCTGAAGTGGATGGCAGGAGGGTAAGGCTGGTTGCAACCCCTGTTGAGACCGGCAGCATCCTGAGGGAGCACCTTTTTAATGTAATCAGTCCTGCTATTATCACATCTGCAACCCTCTCTGTGAGGGGGTCTTTCTCCTATATCTCCGAAAGGCTCGGACTTGAGGGGACCGAGACGTTATCCCTGTCATCCCCGTTTAACTACAAAAAGAATGTCCTTCTCTACATCCCTGAAAGCATTACAGACCCGAGGGCTGATAACTATATCTCAGGGATTACCGGTGAGATAGAAAAGATACTGACTGTTACAGGGGGAAGGACACTCGTGCTCTTTACGAGTTACGGTATGATTGAGCAGGTTCTGAAAAGGATTACGCTCAGGGGGCTCAGGGTGCTGAGGCAGGGGGATACCGACAGCTACAGCCTGATTGAGGCATTCAAGGCACTGGATAACACCGTACTTTTCGGGACATACACGTTCTGGCAGGGTATAGACATCCCGGGGAACGACCTTCAGTGCGTGGTAATCACAAAGCTCCCCTTTGCAGTGCCCACAGACCCTGTTGTAGAGGCACGGATGGAGGCAATCTCTGCAAAGGGCGAAGACCCCTTCTATAAATACCAGGTGCCGCAGGCTATTATCACCTTTAAGCAGGGGTTCGGCAGGCTTGTCCGGACAGCCACGGACAAGGGGATTGTGGCGGTGCTGGATACCAGGATAAAGAGGAAGACATATGGCAGGGCCTTCCTTGATTCTATCCCTGACGTAGAGATCACGGCAGATATAGAGGTATTAAGGGATAAGTTGAGTTATCAGTGGTAATTTCCGGACAAAGAGAGACAGAAAGGCAGCACGCTCAGCATGTCAGATGGAGCGCTGCAACTACATGTTTTCCCCTGTAACTATTGAATATCGTTACTGCCCCGGTAGTCTTTTCAGCGATTACTCCTGTCCCCAGGCTTCCAAGTTCATCCATCAGCCCCTGCGGGACCTTCATCAGGCCGGAAAAGCCCTTTCCAACAATCAGGACCTCCGGCCTCTCCCTGATCACCTCAGCAAGGTCTTTCATCTGCAGGAGATGACCCTGCCTGCGCCACCAGGGAGAAACAACCCTTTCAGGAAAGATAAGTACGTCAGATGTGTAGGTCTTTCCATTGATTACAATTTTGCCAAAAGAGTAAGAATCGATATACATATATCAATTTTACCACTTTCTGTTTTTCTGTCAAGTGGGTAGAGGGGAGTTTTTGCTGTTTTGGTGCTGAAAATGTTAAAATTTTATGATAAAGTCCGGAGTCGGGATAGATGTGTATTTTATTAAACGAAATCAACCACAGGACATACTGCACTTTGTGCAGTGCCCATCCCTGTTGCCTGGCTTGGTTAAAAACTTCCTGTCTTGAAGGTGCCTGCTATAAATAAATACATACACGATATCAAGGAAGAGTGTGGGGTATTTGGTGTATACGGCCATCCCGAGGCGTCCAACCTTGCGTATCTTGGCCTCTATGCCCTTCAGCACAGGGGACAGGAAGGTGCCGGTATCTGTTCCTCGGACGGAAAGCAGCTCCATATCGAAAAATCCATGGGGCTTGTTGCAGACATTTTCACTGAAAAGAGGTTAAAGAGGCTTCCGGGATATATCGCTATCGGCCATAATCGCTACTCTACAGCAGGAAGTAGTTCTTTAAAAAATGTTCAGCCCCTGGTTGCCAACTTTTCTCTCGGTAGTATATCAATCGCTCACAATGGAAACCTTATCAATGCCGCTGAACTCAGAGGACGGCTTGAAAAAGAGGGAGCTATATTTCAGTCTTCCTCAGACAGTGAGGTAGTTGTTCACCTGACAGCTCATAGCCGGGGGGAGTCTTTTAAGCAGAGGCTCATACAGGCACTTCAGGATGTCTCCGGCGCCTTCAGCCTGATCGTAATGAGAGAAAAGGAACTGATAGCCATACGGGATCCTTACGGAGTCAGGCCCCTGTCCCTCGGGAAGTTCGATGGCGCCTATGTCGTTGCATCGGAAACATGCGCCCTTGATCTTATTGGTGCTGAATACGTAAGGGATATAGAGCCCGGTGAGATGCTTGTTATCAACGAACATGGCCTTGATTCAATAAAGGCCCTTCACAGTCCCCGCAGGGCTCATTGCATCTTTGAATTCATATATTTTGCAAGACCGGATAGCTGCATCTTTGACGGTGTAAATGTAAACAGCGTAAGGAAAAACCTTGGCAGGCAACTGGCAATGGAATCTCATATAGATGCCGACCTCGTAATTCCTGTTCCGGACAGCGGCATGCCCGCTGCCATTGGGTATGCCGAGGAATCGGGAATACCTTTTGACCTCGGGCTTATCCGTAACCACTATGTGGGAAGGACTTTTATAGAGCCGAAAAAGACCATAAGGCACTTCGGAGTGAAGATCAAACTGAACCCCGTGAGGGAGATATTGAAAGGCAAGAGGGTGATAGTGGTGGACGATTCCATTGTCAGGGGTACGACGAGTAAAAAAATCGTCAAGATGCTGAGAGAGGTGGGAGGGGCCAGGGAGGTCCATATGAGGATAAGTTCTCCGGCCACAGTAGGGCCCTGCTTCTACGGGATTGATACTCCTACAAGGAAGGAATTGATTGCGGCTTCACATATGGTTGAGGAGATAAAAAAATATATAACTTCCGACACCCTGTCCTATCTTTCGATTGAGGGACTCAGAAGCGTGATATCCAGCCCTGATGATTTTTGCTATGCCTGCTTTACCAATGAGTATCCGATCAGCTTTCCGGGAGA
>QIJG01000290.1 GCA_003232715.1 Nitrospirota bacterium | reverse complement strand
AGTTTTTAAGACATATAAGCTTTTCAGGGAGGGAGCGAAGAGTTATGTTAATGAGTCTGCAATTGTAATTGTAAAGGTATATTTACCATATTTTTCTATTCAGCTTTAAGTACACTGATTACCATACGGTACGGTACGATTAATAAAGTAAGGAGGGGATGGGATGAATGAAGGATAGGTAATCATGCCTGCAGCGTCGATTTAGCCAAGCACAAATTAGTAGGGTTTGTTCCTGCAGTGAATTTTCAGGAAGGGGTAACTTCTGCAGTGCAGGAATATATGAGAAGAAAATGAATGCAATCGTTGTCGGACATTCGACTGTTCTGTTTGATGCAGAACCATATCATATCCTTACAGACCCGAATTTTGATAACTCCATGGGGTTCATTATGCCCCGGATGGTAAAGCCGGCGCTTAATATTGATACATTGCATAGCAAGACCATAATAGTCATTACACATTCACATATTGACCATCTCTCCTTGTCATCGATTCGTCAAATTAAAGACGTTCATGCCATATTGTGCCCGAAAATGACGGGTAGATATTTTAAGAATATTCACGAAGACAAGGTGTTTGAACTGGATTATGGAGAGTCAAAAAATATAGCTTCCGTCGATATCAGAGCGTTGCCGGCAATGCATCCTTCCGCTCGTTATCTGTGGGGAAGAAAGACAAAGACAAACAGTTATATAATCAGGACAAACAGCAAAACAATATTTTTTGTGGGTGACAGCGGCTACTCACCGGTTTTTAAAAATATAGGTCTGAATTATTCCATTGATGTGGCATTTCTTCCTATCGGACTGGCTACGCCTTCTTTTTTATTTGGTAAGGATCACCTTAGTCCCGCAGATGCGGTAAAGGTTTTTGTGGATTTGAAAGCAAAACTCATGATTCCTGTTCATTATGGAACATTCAGAACGATTCTTGAAAGACATACCTGGCCGCTCAAAGAGTTTTGCAGATTAATAAGCTTATATGATTTAGAGAAAAAAGTAATTATCCCTCAATTCGGAGAGATATTTGATTTTTAGAGAATTCCTGATGATACTTGAAAGTTGATCTGTCCAACAGGAGTTTAAGAGATAAGTTGTCGCGGTTATCTGTTATAATAAGAATTCTATGCCTGAACCTGTAATAGCAATAATCGGAAGGCCCAATGTGGGCAAATCCACACTATTCAACAGAATGACCCGCACACACAAGGCCATAGTTGAAGATATACCCGGTGTCACGAGGGATAGGATTTACCAGAAGGCTATCTATGACGAGAGGGGCTTTATCGTCATAGATACCGGCGGTCTCTTCCCCGAGACTAATGATGAAATCCTGATTCAGACCAGACAACAGGCCATGTTTGCCGTAGAAGAGGCTGACCTTATAGTGTTACTTTTCAACGGAAAAGAAGGTCTTGCAGAACTGGACAGGCAGATCGTCGACATGTTGAGACCTGTCAGAAAAAACCTCCTCTATGTGGTCAACAAAATAGACGCCTACAACAGGGAGGACAGACTCTTTGACTTTTATTCCCTCGGAGTTGATGAGCTGATTCCCGTATCAGCAGCCACGGGATACGGTTTTGCTGAATTTATGGAAAAAGTTCTTGAAACCCTGCCTGAAAAAGAGGTTGCTGAAAAGGCCGTGGAGGGTCTGCCGGGAATTGCCATTGTAGGAAAACCAAATGTCGGAAAGTCCACCTTTGTTAACTCCCTGCTTGGAAAGGAGCGAATGATTGTAAGTCCTGAACCAGGGACTACCCGGGATTCCGTTGATAGTATCTGCAAATATTACGGAAAAGAATACATCATCATTGATACCGCAGGACTACGCCGGAAATCAAAAATAGTAGATTATTCCCTGGAGAAATTCATGATTGTCAGGGTGGTCAGGAGTATTGAAAGGGCCGATGTAGTACTCCTGATCATAGACGCCCGCGAAGGTATATCTGAGCAGGATCAGAAGATAGCGGCATTGATCAGCAGATATGGAAAAGGACTTGTTCTGCTCTTTAACAAGTGGGACCTGATTGAAGACCTTGAGAAGAGGTACAAAGAACTCCTGAGCGAGGTTCACTGGAAACTGCGCTTTGTTGAATATGCCCCTGTCCTGACCATATCCGGACTCTCACGCAAGAGGATTACAAAGGTCTTTTCCATTGTTGACGAGATTATAAGCGAACGGAAAAAGCGTATATCCACCTCAGCCCTGAACAAATTCGTTTCAGAGATAGCACCGTTACTCCCAACACACAAGGGGAAAAAGACAAAAATATTCTACATGACCCAGACGGACATCGAGCCACCGACATTTGTCCTCTTCGTAAACTATCCGCAGGTCTTCAAACCGGAACATACAAGGTTCATAGAAAGACTCATACGGCAGAAGTACACCTTTAAAGGCACCCCCATAAGGGTCTTCATCCGTCAAAGGAGCAAATGAACATCCTTGGGAACATATATGGCTTCCTTACTAAAACTGTTTTTCATAATCAGACTTTTTAACCTCTCCCTTCCTTTTAGGAATCCAGTAACTGCTGCAGGAGTCTATCAATTTTCAACCTCAGCAGATCCCGGGTCAGAAGCCGTGCAAAAAGACTTATAGGGGTAATTACCATAAAAAAACAGGACAAACAGGATCAGCCCGGCCAGAGTCATATAGGCCTTTTGAAGGGATTTTAACAGGTTAGACAGAAAACAGTCCAAGAGCAACAATCCGGAGCCGGCAGAGACCATATCAACCTTCTAAAAGAATCATTGCTTGACATGGTCTCATATCCGGGGTTAGTATAAAAGATATCGCATGATAGAACTTATAGGCAAAAAGGTAGAAGTAGAGGCAAATGGTATAACCTATACCGGCAGACTCGTAGAGATAAGCGAGACAGAGGTGCACCTTGAGACAGAGCTCGGATGGGTGACACTTATGACCGAACATGTGGCTAATATCAGAGAGGCGGGGGAGGAGAAAGAACTGGAGAACTGGAGTGATGGAG
>QIJG01000003.1 GCA_003232715.1 Nitrospirota bacterium | reverse complement strand
GAGCTGCAGTCCAGGTAGAGCCTATCTGTACAACATCAACCCCCTCCTTCACGGCATTATTAAGGATCCTGCTGAGGGGATCTTTGTGCCAGCCGATGAACACGACCCTGATTACCAGGTCCCCGCCCCCGGGATCAAGCCCCCTCTCCCTCAGGAATCCCTGCCTGAACTCCTCAATACCCTGGAGAATCCCCCTGTTCTCCATCAGAACAAGCATAGACCTCTTTTGATCCTGTCCTATATCTATACCTGCATACGGATATCTTGCCGGAGTAGGCCCTCTCCGGCAGGCATTCACCCGCCATAAGCCAGAGGGTTATTTCATCACTCAGGGCAAGGGAAGGGGACAACAGCAACAAAAAAACAGATAAAACTGTAAATATCCGCATGAACCTCATACCTCTTTCCTGAAGCACCCTGAAGTATCTCCCTGAACGGAAATCCGCTCTCATTTCACATTAAAGCGTTTTATGGTCTCATTCACGCAATTTTCGGCAATATTTTCTTTTCCCCTACATAGTACTATAAGGTGGATATCTTATGTTTCTGTTTTTTTATTCTTTGGGCTGAATTTCCTGCAAGAACCGTTCATTCGCAATCAAGTATTTTTATACAAAAAACAAGGTGAGCATTTGATTCAAATTTCATTTTTAGGGAAACTATTCATCAAATCAACGGTTGCCTTTTTGACTGCATCTCTAAGCATCGATCCTTTAAGAAGCATGCCGACTAAACCGCCTTGTCCCACTTTTCCAATGCCTTTATCCCGCCAAACCATAGAGCCATCCTTCTTGTCAAACAAATAACCAGAGACTTCGGCATTACCAGTGCTACCAAATGTCAGATTTGACTTTGCATCCAATAAGGCTATAACAATGACCCATCGAGAGTCGGATGGACCTAAATTTTTAACCCATTCAGCATCAACTTCTTGCAGATCTTCTTCGGTTATGTTATCGACAAGGGAAGTATCCGAAGCTATTGTAAAAGTATATTCTTTGCGTTTTAGTTTACTTTTCACCTCACCCAGAACCCATTTATCCAGTTCCGGCAATTCAGGCTCCTTGTTGAACCTGAAGTCAACAACGGGAAGCACCTGAATACTTTCGATTTTCTCCTGACCAAATGTACTGCTCAAAAAGATCGGCTGTTTTGCAACAGCACATCCGGTTAGTATCAAAAAGGGAATAAAGATCAATAACCTGTAAAGTGGTTTAGTGAATAATTTGTACATTTTGCCCTCCCTTAGCTGTTTTTAGGTTTTCTAAAAGTAACTTCACCGCTTTTTTATAGTCAGAGCTCTCCGGGTCTGGAATCTCTCTAAGTTGGACTTCATTCTTCCATAAGCTGCGTCCGTTCTTAGTCTCAACTAAAAGGGCCTTCAACCTCGTGTAGCTGGAGTTGGATGTAATCGCCCCATTAAAGGGATTCCATGTCCCGTCTGGGCCAACTTTTACTCTAACCATAAAAATCAGGATATCGGCATTGTCCGAGGATTCAGCAAGCACTTTCAGGTCATCAGCCAATTCAGGGGTTGAAGACAATCGGAATGGATTGATACGTTCACCGAGTATTCCATTATACGCCGTCTTAAACTTTGAATCTTTCTCTGATAATGCCGTTGTATCCAACACACTAAAACCTTTTTTACTTAAAAGCTCTGTGGAATAACTCACCAAAAAGACTCCGGCTTCTTCGCCTTTGTAATTTGTTTGTGGCAGAGTGGCATCATTGGAAATAGACATGTATTTCAATATCGGAGGCATAATGATAATCTTTTCATGTGCAATATATGAGGCTTCTTTTCCGCTGTTGCTGGATATGTGTTGCGAGGTCGTAGCACAAGAAGAAAAGAGCAGGAGGGTTACCAGAAGAACAATCGCCGGCAACACCCTTAAATTAGTCCTTGCAAAAGTATTTATCACATTTCTCATTGTATCCATCGTCCATTGTCTCCTTTTAAACAAGTTTTTCTTATCTTTTCAGTGCCAATACCGCACTCCAAACAATATCTGCAAGTTACTGACATGAAACGTTTCAAGATCAAATCTCTATTTCCAAAAAAAAAACGTTCCGTCAGGATTAGCGAGAAACCCCTCCGATACATCTATGGTATAAAGTCTCTCCGTCTGAAACAGTGAAGCAGAACCGGCCACACAGACAAACACGAATTTGTCCCTGCGGGTAGGAGATAGCCAGCCACAATGGCTGGCTATCTGTCTGTGGTTGTAAGCTTGGTTTTATTTCCCTGATATCTTGTTACGGTGTATAAAAAGTTATCGATATGTCATCAATGTACCAACCCGGTCCTACATAGATTTTGTAATATGGGTAACCACTACTTCCCTGGACAAGAGAGAAGCCGATACGAATTTTCTTCCCGGCATAGGCAGACAGGTCCACAAGCGGATAAGTCCAGACCCCACCCGAATTCCCGGTATAAGTTGCAAGTGTAGTCCCGCCGCTCCAGGCACCGGGAGCTGTCTCCTCGGAAACCTTGATGCTAATGCTGTCATAATCTCCGATAGAGAACCAGTGCCAAAACCTCAAATGGATCTCCTCTCCGATTGCAATGGTTGGAAGTTCTACTGAAGGGCTTACAAAAGAGTTATCAATATTATCCGGGTAATTGCCATCAAGTACCGTAGCGGCAAGGTTACTGCCCGAAAAGGCCTCGCTTGGGCCGATAGTGGGTGATCCTGCTTGCCAGCTGCCGTTGGATGCCCACCAGCCATCAAGACATCCGGTAAAGTCATAGAGATACGTATCGCCGGAATTCAAAACAATAGTCTGACCAACGGTTATTGATACGTTATCAATGTACCAACCCGGCCCTACATAGGTTTTGTAATATGGGTAACCACTATCACTTTGATCAAGAGAGAAGCCGATACGAATTTTCTTCCCGGCATAGGCCGACAGGTCCACAAGCGAATAAGACCAAACATTGCCGGAATTCACGCTGTAACCGGTATTCCCGCTGTAAGCTACAAGTGTAGTCCAGCCGCTCCAGACACCGGGAGCCGTCTCCTCGGAAACCTTGATGCTAATGCTGTCATAACCTCCGATAGAGAACCAGTGCCAGAACCTCAAATGGATTTCCTCTCCGGTTGCAATGGCAGGAATATCTATCGAGGGGCTTACAAGAGAACTGTTAACTTTATCAGGATAATTCCCATCCAATACCGTACCGGCAAGGGTACTATCCGAATTGGCCTCACCTGGTCCTGAAGTCGGAACCCCTACCTCCCAGATGCCGTTAGATGCCCACCATAAGCCGATTCCATCCTCGAAATCATCGAAGAAGA
>QIJG01000086.1 GCA_003232715.1 Nitrospirota bacterium | reverse complement strand
CCTGCTGCAGACGGTTTTTCTTCTGCTGCAGCCACGAGGAGTAATTACCCTTCCATGGAATCCCCTCTCCCCGGTCCAGTTCCAGAATCCATCCTGCAACGTTATCAAGGAAGTAGCGGTCATGTGTCACTGCAATGATGGTGCCGGGGTAGCTTTTAAGGTGATGCTCCAGCCAGGCCACTGTCTCGGCATCAAGGTGGTTTGTGGGCTCATCCAGCAGGAGGATGTCCGGCTTCTGCAACAAGAGCCTGCAAAGGGCCACACGGCGCCTTTCCCCTCCTGATAGAAGCCTTACCGGTGTATCTCCGGGGGGGCAGCGCAGGGCGTCCATGGCCATTTCCAGACGTGAATCCAGGTCCCATGCATCCAGGGCATCCAGCTTCTCCTGCACCTCGCCCTGACGTTCAATAAGCTTGCTCATCTCATCATCAGACATCGGATCAGCAAATTTTTCATTAATCAGGTTGTATTCGTTAAGGGCATCAACTATCTCCTGCATCCCTTCTTCAACGCTCTCCCTCACCGTCTTGCCGTCATCCAGTTCCGGCTCCTGCTCAAGGAAGCCCACGGTGTAGCCGGGAGAGATCGCTGCTTCACCATTGAATTCCTTATCTTTTCCCGCAAGGATACGGAGAAGGGAGCTTTTTCCTGACCCGTTCGAGCCGATGACGCCGATCTTTGCCCCGTAGAAGTAGGATAGATAGATATCTTTCAGGACCGGCTTCCTGTCATAATACTTGCTTACCCCGGTCATGGAGTAAATAATCTTGTTCGGTTCTTTGCTCATTTTCTTTAAAATCCTCTCTTTCTGTCCCTGAAGTGCTTTTCAGCCTGTCAAAAATATAACTTGAAGTATACCATAATTCAGGGATTATAGCCTGGAAAATCCCTCAGCAATACTTTCAGCAATGACCGTGAATTGATGCCCGGTGACAGTCTTTATCCGGCAGACAGACAGCATTGGCCCTATCTGTCTGATAATTAGGTATCTTTAGTCAAGATTAAAAAAACTCTTGACAAAGGCCTTGTCAGGTAATATAATATTTTATTAGTTAGGGAGGATAAGGATGACAACCGGAGTGAAAGACTATTATGAAGTGCTGGGAGTAAGCAAGGACGCTTCTCAGGACGAGATAAAGAAGGCGTTCAGACGTCTTGCGCGTAAATGCCATCCTGACCTGAATCCGGGGGACAAAGGGGCGGAGATGCAGTTTAAGGAGATCAATGAGGCCTATGCAGTCCTTGGCGATCCGACAAAAAGGGCTGAGTATGACAGGCTTGGGCCCGCTGGCTTTGAGGCATCCCCCGGATTTGAGGAGTTCAGGACGCATGACTTTGGTGCCGGCGGGTTTGAAGACCTCTTTTCAGATTTTGTCGGTGCACGGACAGGTTTCAGGGAGGCCCCGCTCAAAGGAGCTGACCTTGTAACAAGAATGACCTTGACCCTCGATGAGGCCTTTTCAGGTGTTACGAGAGCAATAACAATAAGCCATGGAGTTACTTGTCGGAGGTGTGGCGGCAGTGGTGCCGAGGGGGTTACGAGCTGCACGAAATGTGGCGGGACAGGGAAGTTAAAGAGTCGGAAGGGGTTTTTCAGTATGAGTCAGGCCTGTCCTGACTGTAGAGGTACAGGAAAGAAGGTAACAAGGCTATGTCCTGATTGCAGGGGTAAGGGGACAATATTAAAGACTGAGACGGTTAAGGTAAAGATACCTGCCGGTGTGGACAATGGTTCAAGGGTGAGGCTCAGGGGCAAGGGTGAGCCTGGTATGGCCGGCGGTCCTCCGGGTGACCTCTATATAGAGATTGAGATACTTCCCCACCCGATATTCAAGAGGGAAGGAAAGGACTTGCATGTGGAAGTACCGGTGACGGTCCCCGAGGCTGCGCTTGGCGCAAAGATAGAGGTGCCGACCATTGATGGTATGACAAAGATGACCCTGCCCCCAGGTACGCAGGGCAGCCAGAGGTTCAAACTGAAGGGCAAGGGATTTCCTTCCCCAAAGACAGGTAAAGGGGGAGACCAGTATGTAAATATAAAGATAGTAATCCCAAAAGAACTCTCCTCTGCTGATAAAAAACTTTTCAGGGAGATGGAAAGACTGTATAAAGTGAATCCAAGGCAAAGGATGGTGAGGCGATAATGATGGAAAGGGACAGAGAACATCCCCTTTATATGATTAGTGTTGTTGCCAGGATGCTGGGTGTTCACCCACAGACCCTCAGGCTCTATGAGAGGGAAGGATTGATAACGCCCAAGCGGGTAAGGAGACAGCGGCTCTATTCTGATGAGGATATTGAGAGGTTGCACCTGATACTGGAACTCACGAGAGACCTGGGTGTTAATAAGGCAGGGGTTGATATTATCCTCAGAATGAGGAGAAGGCTTGTGTCACTGCAGAGGGAGACGGACTCCATACTGCAATGCCTTGAAGAAGACAGGAGAAGGGAATTTGAGAAGAGGATCAGGAGGATTTTCAGAGATTAAGGCAGGAGGTGAGGAATTATGAGAATGGATAAATTGACAATGAAATCACAGGAGGCTATGCAGGAGGCCCAGCTGGTAGCTGAAGCAAAGGGGAATCAGGAACTTCAGCCTGAACACCTGCTCCTCAGCCTTTTGTCCGACAATGAGGGGATACCCATACAGATACTGCAGAGGATAGGGATCGACATAACCCTGTTAAAGAAAGACGTTGAAGCTGAGACAGACCGGTTTCCAAAAGTGATGGGTGCAACCCCGATGGGGCAGCTCTACATCTCTGCAAGGCTGAAGAAAGTCTTTGACGAGGCATGGAAACAGGCGGAACACCTCTCGGATGAGTATGTGAGCACGGAACATCTCCTCCTCGGTATAGTGACCGAGGGCGGTCCGGCATCCGAACTGCTTCAGAGGTATAATGCCACGGAGCAGAAGGTTCTCGAACAGGGTGACGGACCCGAATCCGGAAGAGAAGTATCAGGCACTCAAGCGCTATGCCCGGGATCTCACGGAACTTGCCGGAAAGGGAAAGCTCGACCCTGTTATCGGAAGGGATGAGGAGATAAGGCGGGTGATGCAGGTGCTTGCAAGGAGGACCAAGAACAACCCTGTCCTGATAGGCGATCCCGGTGTTGGAAAGACGGCAATAGCAGAAGGTCTTGCACAGAGGATCGTGGCCGGCGACGTCCCTGAGACACTGAAAGACAAAAAGGTTATCTCCCTTGATATAGGGGCGCTGATAGCCGGCTCAAAATTCAGGGGTGAGTTTGAAGAAAGGCTGAAGGCCGTTTTGAAGGAGATTGAGCAGGCAGCAGGCAATATAATACTCTTTATTGACGAGATGCATACCATCGTGGGAGCAGGCGCTGCAGAGGGCGCTATAGATGCCTCAAATATGCTGAAACCCGCCCTTGCACGGGGAGAGCTGAGGTGTGTCGGTGCTACCACCGTTAATGAATACAGGAAGTACATTGAGAAGGATGCAGCCCTTGAGAGGAGGTTCCAGCCCGTATATGTGGGAGAGCCCTCGGTAGAGG
>QIJG01000319.1 GCA_003232715.1 Nitrospirota bacterium | reverse complement strand
TTCCTCTTTGCCCCCCTGTTTCATCCTGCCATGAAGTATGCTGTCGGGCCACGAAGGGAGATGGGGATAAGGACGATATTCAATATACTTGGACCCATTACCAACCCTGCAGGTGCAAAGAGGCAGACCGTCGGTGTATTTACGGACAGGCTTACTGAGTCCCTTGCCCGTGTTCTTGGTAATCTTGGTGCCGAGGATGTGATGGTTTTTCATGGCGAGGATGGGCTTGATGAGATCACGATTACCGACGGCTCGAAGGTGAGTCGTTTCAGGAATGGAATTATAGAAAATTTAATTATTGCCCCTGAGGACTTTGGTTTTAACAGGGCTCCTGTTGACTCTATTGAAGGTGGAGATGCCCGCGAGAATGCAGTGGCCACGATGAATATCCTTAAGGGAGAGACAGGGCCAAAAAGGGATATCGTTGTAATGAATGCGTCTGTTACTTTGATGGTTTCGGGCAGGACTGATGACCTTAAGGAGGCGTCATTAATCTCCCGGGAGGTTATTGATTCGGGGAAGGCATTGAAAAAACTGAAGGAAATAGTAAAGACGACTCAAAGACTTGCATCATAAATAGCATAATTACAGAAAAAAACAGCGACAGGTGATGTAAGGAACAGGTAGATGGGTATACGGGTAGCGGTAATAGGTACGGGATATCTTGGCAGGCATCATGCAAGGGTTTTTTCAGAGCTTGAAGAGACCGAGCTTGTTGGTGTGGTGGATATTGATGAGGGGCGGGCAGGGGAGATTGCAGCGCAATACCGCTGTCAGGCGTTCGTGGATTACAGGGATGTCCTTCCGTATGTGGACGCCCTCAGCATTGTGACCCCCACGACCACACATCATGAAATAGCCATGAGCTCCCTGCAGGCTGGAAAAGACCTTCTTGTTGAAAAACCCTTTACACGGACTGTAGAGGAGGCAGAGGGTCTCATAGGTGAAGCGGAAAGTTCCGGGAGGATTATCCAGGTAGGACATCTCGAGAGGTTCAACCCGGCAGTGCTGTATATTGAGGATAAGTTAGAGGCTCCGAGGTTCCTTGAAGCAGAGAGGCTTTCTCCCTTTCCGGGCAGGGGAACGGATGTGGATATAACCCTTGATCTTATGATACATGATATTGATATCATACTCTCCCTCTGTCGCAGCGCCATTATAGACATTAGGGCTGTTGGGGCAAAGGTGCTTACTGATAAACTCGATGTTGCCAAGGCCTGGCTGGAGATGGAGGATGGCTCAAAGGCCCTTATTACTGCAAGCAGGCTTTCTCCTGAAAAGAAAAGGATTTTAAAAGTCTTTCAGGCCTCGGAATATATAATGCTCGATTACCGAACACTCGAGATATTCAGACACAGCAAGGATTCCACCGGAATTATACAGAGAGAGGAGATCAAATTAGAGTACAGGGAGCCCCTGAAAGAAGAGCTAAGAGATTTTGCAGGCTGCATAATGAACAGAAGGCAACCTATGGTAACTGCCCGCGATGGGCTGGAGGCCCTGAGGGTGGCACTTGAGATAAGCAGAAAGATAGAGGAGACGATATGATTCCAATGGTTGACCTGAAGGTCCAGTATGAGGCACTGAGGGAAGAGATACTTAAGCAGATTACCGATGTCCTTGAAAGCAGCAGGTACATCCTTGGCCCAAAGGTGGAAGAACTCGAAAAGAGTATTGCCGGCTACCACGGTGTTAAAGAGGCTGTAGGTGTGGCCTCAGGGACTGATGCCCTTAATCTGAGTCTCAAGGCACTCGGGATTGATAAGGATGACGAGGTTATAACCACCCCCTTTACTTTCTTTGCCACGGTTGAGGCAATCATATACCAGGGGGCAAGGCCGGTATTTGTTGATATAGACCCTGAGACATTAAACATTGACCCTGAAAAGATAGAGGAGAGGATAACCGACAGGACAAGGGCAATAATGCCGGTGCATATGTTTGGTCAGCCCGCGGATATGGAGAAGATAGGAGAGATTGCCTCAAGGTATAATCTCTTTATCGTAGAAGACTGTGCCCAGTCTTTTGGCGCTCACATAAGAGGTAGAAAGACCGGAAGTTTTGGCGATGCGGGATGTTTCAGTTTCTATCCGAGCAAGAATCTCGGGGCTTATGGTGACGGCGGTCTCATTACCACGGACAATGAGATGATTGCCGGGAAAATGAGGGTGCTCAGGAATCATGGCTCAGAGAAGGGATATATCCACCATGCTATCGGCCTTAACAGCAGGCTTGATGAGATTCAGGCAGCCGTCCTTCTGGTAAAGTTTAAAAGGATTGACCGGTATCTGTCGCTGAGGAGAGAGAAGGCACGTTTTTATACAGAGCAGCTTGGTTCAATAGTACAATGCCCTCAGGAGAGGGAGGGATTTTATCATGTCTACCATCAGTACACCATAAAAAGCCCCGTCAGGGAGAGGATCAAGTCTTACCTCTATGAGGGGGGTATCTCTTCCGTTGTGTACTATTCCATCCCCTTGCACCTCCAGGAAGCCCTTACCGGGTTAGAATACAGAAGGGGTGACTTTCCTGTTGCAGAGAGGACTTCACTTGAAGTGCTTTCACTGCCGATATATCCCGAGATCAGTGAGTCTGCCCTGGAAAAGGTCTGTGAAGCAGTCAGAAAGGCAGTTGCATGAAGAGCTCGGAAGTCAAGAGCAGCCAGTCGGCCTGCCAGCTTTCCAGCCTTCCGGCTTGTGTCCAGCCATGACCGATGTGTTCATCATTACAGGTGAGCCCTCCGGAGAGCTTTATGGCGCCCTCCTGTCCGGGGAATTGAGGTCTTTAAAGAAGGATATCCGTATCTGTGGCGTTGGCGGCGAGCGGATGATGGCCGAAGGGGTAGAGCTTATAGCAGGCATTACAGGTGCATTCGGTCTTATTGAGGCCGTTTCATCCATAAAAACCCTTCGGGATGTATTTTCAAGAATAACAGAGAGGCTGGAGCAGGACAGGCCATCCGTTGTAGTCCTTATTGATTTTCCTGATTTTAACCTCAAGGTTGCCCAAAGGGCCAAATCTCTCGGGATCAAGGTGCTCTACTATGTGAGCC
>QIJG01000020.1 GCA_003232715.1 Nitrospirota bacterium | reverse complement strand
GAAAGATGTTCCAGGCATAGGGCCAGTTTCTCATAAAGAGTGCCCTGCCACTGCCGAAAATATGCCTTGTGGGCTCCTCGATTGCAGTGACAACAAGTGGAGGAGTGACTTTGTATTTCCTTATCAGATCTACCATGAACTGTAATGCCTCTACATTTTCAGGGCTGTTGATAACCACCTTGCCGTTTTTCAGCACATCTCCGCCTCCGGAAGTATTCGAGGACATTGCAGACGAGTCCTTCATACTGTTTGCCCTGCCATATGAAGCCGTATATTTTGGGCTCTTTCTCCATGATATAGCGGGCGGTCTTTACGAGTTCCTGCCATGTCCTGGGTGGCTCAAATCCGTATTTATCGAGGAGATCCTTTCTGTAATAGAGCAGGCCTGCATCAATATACCAGGGTATGGCATATACACCGCCCTTATAGGTGACGGCCTGCATGGGGCCGGGGAAGAACTCATCCCGTTTGTCTGCAGGGAGCAGGGTTGACAGGTCTCCAAGCCATCCCGTCCTTGCAAACTCAGGTACCCAGATGACATCCATGCTCAGGACATCAAAGTCCGAACTCTTGCCCTCAAGGTTTATTACGTAGAACTGATGCTGCTCGTCTGTAGATGCCGGAAGGGTCTCGTCTTTTACCTTTATATCCGGGTTCCGGACTTCAAACCTGTCTATTAATTGCCTGAAAAGGGCGGGGTCGCCGGCGATTTTACCGTGTTTAAATACAATTGTAGTTACCCCATCTCCTGAGGGCTCCTTTTTTGAGACACAGCCTGCAAACAGCGGCAGCAAAAGGAGCAGTAATATGGAATACCCCAAAATTACAGGCCGGTGCAGGTCTGCATATCCGGGATATGTTTTTGAAACTTTTTTTCTTCTTTTCATGACAACAAAAACTGCAGGAACTCCTTTACATCCTTCTGGTTCTTCAGATAGTAGTCGGCCTCAGGGCTGCAGCCGATACAGATGGAGATACCCTCGCCCTTTAATACCCTGAAGGCATCCTCATCCGTGGTGTCGTCACCAAGATAGATCGGCAGCCTCTCTCTTCCAAGATTCTCCCATATCCACCTGACGGCATCGCCCTTATTCCACGCATTCAGCGGTCTTATCTCAAAGACCTTCTTGCCTGAAGTAATCCTGAATACATCCTTGTAATCGTTTGCTATGCTCCGGAATATATTTAGAAACTCTCCCAGGTATTTGATCCTCACCTTCCTGTAATGTATGCTTGAGGTGACCCCCTTATCCTCTATTAAAATACCCTGAATATGGGAGAGGGCCTCGCTTAACCTGTCTAAAAAATCCTTTAGTTGATCCACATTGACTGAAAACTCCGGACTGATAAAGGTCTTTTTCCCATCCCATATCTCTGCGCCGTGATTCCCTGCGTAAACCAGCCCCTCGATGCCGACCCGCTCTCTTATATCCTGAAGTGTCCTGCCGCTTATTACGGCAACCGGAAACCGTTCCTTCAGCTGCATAATAAGAGACCGTATCTCTTCTGAGAGAACGGCCTTTTCAGGGGATTCAACTATGGGTGTCAGGGTTCCGTCGTAGTCGAGGAAGAGAAAGAGTTTGTGACGAAGAAGTTTCTCTTTTAAGATGCTGCTGTGGTCAGAGAGGTATTGACACTGGTTGTGTTTCATGGAAGATATGAGGGTCAACTCGTGGAAGATATCAAGTATCCATTTGTATATATCGTGTTCCTCCACCTGTCTTCTCAGGATACTCATTCTGTCTCTCTTCTCTTTTTCAGGTATCTTCAATGCCCTGCTTATGATGTCTGCAAAGTTTTCTATGTCATAAGGGTTTACAAGGATAGCGCCCTCCAGTTCATCCGCTGCCCCGGCAAATTCGCTCAGGATAAGCACCCCTTTCTCATCGGCCTGAGAGGCTATGTATTCCTTGGCTACAAGGTTCATCCCATCGTATATCGAGCTGATCAGGCCTATGTCGGCCATTCTGTAATATGCTACAAGTTCCGGATGGTCGAGTTTCTTATTGATGTTGATGATTGGCTTCCAATCATCGGTTGCATATTTTTTGTTTATCTTTTCTATAAGCTTTTCAACTGTTTTTTGATAGCTGATATAGGGCTCATTCATTCTTGTCGGAACAGTAATCTGCAAAAAGGTGAATTTTTTTCTGTATCTCTCGTATTTATCAAAGAAGAGGCTTAGCGCCTGTAGCCGCTTTATCAGTCCCTTGGTATACTCCAGTCTGTCCACACCGACCCCTGTGTATTGAGGCAGGTTGGATTTTGTCTTAAGTTTTTTCATTGAACCGAAGACTTTTTTCGAATGGCCTGTTGTATTGAATCTGTCATAATCAATACTTATCGGAAAGGCCTTCAGTCTTGTAGTCTGCCCCCTGTATATAACGGTTGATTCGGCATAATTGATCTCGGCATCGAGGGTCTCTTTCACACAGTCCATGAAATTTTTGGCAAACAGTGGTATCTGAAACCCGATAATATCATTACCTAACAGGCCTTCCAGTATCTGTGTGGATTGAGGGCATACCCTGAATACACTCCAGTCGGGCCACGGTATGTGCCAGAAATGGGCTATTGTGAGTGATGGTTTTTTCTCTCTCAGAATTCGGGGGACGAGGCAGAGGTGATAGTCATGGATCCAGACAACACAATCTTCCTCAGCCTCCTGGAGGGTGGCTTCAGCAAACAGATGGTTTGCCTTTTTATAATCCTCCCAGAACCTCCGCCTGAAGTAGACCCTGTCGAGTGCTATGTGGCAGAGGGGCCAGAGGACCTGATTGGAATAGCCATGATAATAATTCTCGGATACTTTCTTGGTCAGCCAGACCCTTTTAAGCGTATAGGAGGGGTTTTCCGGAGGGACTGCGATGCAATCATTTTCATCCACCGCCTCTTTGTCACCGCTACCGCTGCCCCAGGCTATCCATGTGCCCCCGGTTGCCTTCAGAACAGCATCCATGGCTGATGTGAGCCCCCCCGCGGGTTTATCCACTTTAGTGCCTTTAAGGGTCTTTTTATGAATGTAGGGCTCCCTGTTTGAGACAATAAAAAGACCCTTGTCTATAAAATTATCCTCTATAAACGTCCTTAACCTCTTGGATTTCATAGCTCAAATACCGATTTTTCATTGTTTTTAATCGCATACCAGACGGAAAGATAATCACGTACCTGCCGTGTTATAAGGAAATTATTCCTTATATACTCTTTACCTCTTTCACCCATTTTTTTTACCATTTCGGGGTTGTTCAGGAACTGCCTTACTCTGAACGCTGCTCCCTCCGATGTATGGACAAGGAACCCGGTAAACCCATGTACAATCTGTAGAGGTATTCCACCTGTAGCCCCTCCTATCACCGGTTTTCCCTTCCACATTGCCTCAGAGACCGTTAGCCCGAAGCCTTCCTTGAGTGATTTCTGCAATACTACTGTTGCACTTCTCTGCAAGGCATTTATATCCTTGTCACTAAAGGTCGGAAGGAGAAGTATATGTATGTCGGGGTCATTGGATGCATAGTCCCTGACCTCGTTCAGAACAATCTCTCCCTCCGGGTCATCACTTGCAGGACTGCCGGCAAGAATAAGGATGCAGTCATTGTATCTTTTGACTATCCTGTACGCCTTTATAACACCGATGGGGTCTTTAAATCTGTCAAATCTTGATACCTGGAGCATTATCGGCCTGTCAGCCGGTATTTTATATTTCTCAAGTGTTTCTCTTATTTCATCTTCAGTCAGCTCCCTGTTCTTCTCACTTAACGGGTCAATGGATGGGGGAATAATAAACTCATCTATTGACATTGCCCTGGCAAATTTTGAGACGGAGAAGATGGCAGCGTCGTATTTTTCACAATATCGCCTGAGATAATCACAAACCTCCTGCACGGGATTTGAGACATCTATATGACATCGCCACAGCCATGGAACATTGCCGGATTCGGAGTAATCCTGAATCTTGAATTCAATCAGCGGAG
>QIJG01000254.1 GCA_003232715.1 Nitrospirota bacterium | reverse complement strand
AGGATTTCTTGAATATCCGTTCGCTTGGTTTCTGCTATCCTCCGTCCACTTTTTGGAAAATCTTTTAATCGTTTCACCTTTTTGAACACCGCATCAACCCATTTAACTGCTGCCCCAAGGCTATCCTGAGCAATATATCGTGCGATTTCAGACACCCGTTCGATGGCGAGGGGAGACCACACTATTTTCATCTACTGATTTTCTTTAGCACCTGAGCTTTTGCCTTCTCGTGCTCAATGCCTTTACCTTTCTCGATTTGGTTCTCAGACATCTGGATATCTTCAAGGAGTTCCACCCTTTCCAGCATACTTTCGTACTCGTTAATGTCCAGTAACACTGCCACACCTTTTCCATGTTGGGTGATAACGAGAGGTCTTTTGGTGTTGTTAACCTGTTTCAAAAAGGACGAAACACCAGCCCTAAACTCAGACATAGGTCTAATGTCTTGGCTAAGTACTAATCTTCGCATAACAACCTCCATAACGTACAATATATTGTTATATATAGTGTACGTTATTTTGGTAGAAAGTACAAGTTTTTTGATTTGCAGGATAATTCGGGGATGCAATATAATGCCTTCTTTGGCATAGGTATGATACTGCATAAGAGGCTGTACTTTAACAGGGTTTCAGTGAGGTCAGCCTTGACTATGGGATTACCCCCTAAGACCGTCCAACATAGTAGGCTCCCAGCCAACCGAGACCGGTAAATTTGGGCACGATCTCCGCTCCTGTTCTCTTCGCTTCAAAAGTAGCTTTCTTGCCTGGGCTTTTACCTTTGAAACCATGTCGGCTTCCCTTGGAATGGGTGACCGCCTTGAATTGGAATCAGTGGCCGGGCGTGTTGACACGGAAGGTGCGATGTAGGATAATAACAGGGAAGAGTAGTTAGTCAACGTAGTCAATAACGTCCCCTACCTGCTGTCCTGGCTTGTTATCCATTTTTTTATGCCTATTTTTAAAGGTTGAGCCAATTATATCACCAGATTTTCTAATACTCTCGGCCTGAATACGTATTGCTTCGTCGGCACTAATATCTGGCCATTCTGTTACATAATGTGTATCTATAAGGCATTCCTTGCTTACTAATTCACAATATCCAATTATAGGTCTTCTTTGAAAAGGGAACAACAATGTCCTGGCAATACGCAGTAAAAATGTCGGGTGTGTACACCCGTATAAACAATCTATGTGACCATCACATCTACCCTTACTGCAAATACCATGATTTACAATTTCGATTAGGGAAGAATCTTTATATTCATCCGAGTCACTACAAATCACGGAACGTAATTTGCCACAACGTGAGCATTTGAATATCAGACGGTAAAGGGCACTATGATTAAATTTCATATTAATATCTCCATAATTCCCATACCTTCAATGAACGGTATGTAAACAAGTCAGGGACGTTGTTGTGTACTATGCAAAACTTATGCATTATTGATCCTTTCTCTCGTGCAATGTCTAATCATGGCAATCATAGAATGTTATAAATCCTGCAATTCTATCAACATTATTTTCTTGCCCATCAATAGTTTTGCATAGTGTGTAACAACGAAAGTCTGTTTTTAATAACAAAGGAAAAAGCAGTAAGTCAACGTAGTCAATAACGTCCCCTACCCCTACCCGCCTACTCGCTGTGCTTTTTCAATCAGTACGAAATTCTAAAATAACCTCTTCTCTCATTCTGCCCTGCATCTTTACACCAGCACTTTTGTATTCGGGAGGAGGTAAATACCGCCGTTTTCTTTCGATTGGACGTGTGTTACGTGAAACGAGGGAAAGACCATTGTTATCAGCAAGTCGAATCAAAGCTTCAGAGTTTTTTATAAATACGTCACCAACGGAAGAGTCACCGATGACGAAGACAGCGCATCCCTTGCGCTTAAGAACCCGCGCACATTCCTCCATTACTTTACTCATATCATATACATAACGTTTGACCATCCCTAATCGCCGTTTGTCAAGCAATTCTATATCGGCCATAGCCTTCATTGCTTTATGTATTGCTTCATTTGAAGTGGATCCTTTAGAAACTTCTGTTCCAATGTTACCTGATCGAAGTGCGCGAATCTCTGAAATGCTGTGGCCCATCCACACAAGGGAAAGCTTGTGTCCACGAAGATAATCAATAGCGTTTAGGTAAGGAGGAGATGTAATCACCATATCCACACTTGCTGACTCCACGGGCAATGATCTGGCGTCACCATGCCGAATGTCGGCTGGCGCGACATTATACACGTTGCCCGAAAACGGCAGATTATTAACTACCCGTGAAACGGCATTTAGAAATGCGTCAAATGGCTTTACCGGAGCAACATCATAAACTTTATGGGGGCGGCTATGTGAAACATCCATCGCAAGGGAAACACCGGAAGTTTTGGTGATAATCATTCGTGAGAACGCGCACCAAAGAATAGTCCTTTCATTTTGCGATCGAACCTTTGATATGCAAGTTGCTATCGCACTCAGTTCACGGCGGTTTGCTCGATCAAACCAAAAGTCAATAAATCGGATAGTCTCACTGTCTGTATTTCTCGGATATGATTTTTCATAAGTCAGGCTTTTGCTCAGAATCCTTGCCCGTTCCAATACAAGCCCGGCTCGGATTTTTAGAGTTTCCGGTTTATCATCAACGCCCCACGCACGCGAAATGAGAAGCGCGAGTGGATCTGTATCGCAGCCAATAGCCCTGTGTCCTAAAGACCTTGCGCAGACCAATGTTGTCCCCGAACCGGACATTGGATCGAGGATATTCACAGATTTACCTGTCTTGGGTAACGCATCCCAAACAATAGAAGGTGCCATCCGTGCCGGAAAGGGATGAACAGGACGAATATGGGCTTTTTTTGTTGCTGAAATCATATATAAATTGTTCTTCTTTCCTCTTCTGGGTACTCGCCAACTGCAGTTTTGATATCTTCCAGAATCAAGTCTGGTCGCCTGTCAATTTCTACGGTATTCACGCGAGCGAAGACTACGTCTCTTGCCATTCCCTGCATTGACTTGCAACATTCAATTAAGTCCTGCTTGTTCATTCTAACTGGCGGTGTACGATGACGGAGCTCCGTGATTACTGCAGCATATTCCACGGCTTCATTCGGCTGTTCCTCTGCCAAGTGCCAGACGGTCTCTAAAATATCCAAATATGGCCAATTCTCAGGTGTCTCAGCCGCCAGTCTATCAACCCATCCCTTACTTTCCTCAGGAGTTACGCAGTTCCTAAACAGATCGCGAATGCGGCTCAGGCCCCCAACACGTTTCGCTGAAACAATCCGAACTAACCGTGCTAAGTCATCAATGTGCATCAGCGTGATGGTCTTTTCGATACCTTTTCTTTTATTATCCTCTTTGTATGTATTAATCTCCAGCACTGAGGCAGAATCTTCACCAGTAGAGGTGGAAAAACTATTTCCAATCACGAGGTGATGATTGCAATTATGCTTCTCCATGTGCCTGCCAATACCAGAGACACCTAAGCGTTTGGCAGAAACCTTTCCACCACTCTTAGCCTCAAGCCCAACCTTGTATCGCTGAACTGTGCCATCCTCTGCTGCCGCGAGATGTGCTTCAGCAGTTCCATCGGGTTCGCCTTTTCCGCCAATGTGAATGACATTAGCAAAGCCCATCGCCTCGAAGGCGGCACGCATTTCCTCTTCCAGCTTGTTTTCATTGTCCATGGCTTCCGGTAAGGGCGAGGGCAATCATGCCTGCAGTCCGACGCGCGGACGTCCTCACGAACTGCCTTAACAATTCATCGCGCCTACCTATTACGTCACGAATCACGCCCTCCTCTAATCCCATGTGATACATATGGGATTCCATGAGAATCTCAGACATTGCAAGCATTTCGAGAGGAAGACTCCTTCGGGCATCGGTGAAATACTCTTGAAACGCTGCAATAAACGGATGAGATGAATTGATGAGTAACTTTCCATCTTGGACATCGAAAACAGCCAAGCCTTCTGTCGAATCTAAAGCGCTCAATTCAGTGGAGCGAAGCAAACCGTCCTCACCTTCAGATTGTTGCTGCAAATTCTCCAGGAACTCGGTCTGCGCCTCAACGGAAAGCTCGGAAGGAAAACGGAGATAGAAAGGGGTGGCTCTGTTCTCGTAGACCATTTTAGATAGCGAAAGCAACGGTTTCAGAGTCATGCTTCCGGGCGCAGAGGAGATACTCGCGGAAATCCGGGCGGCTGGTGTTTGCGTCCGATCGTGTTCCACGAGTTTATTGCGGGCAAGATTGAAGCCGGCGCGAAGAAAATTTTGCACTCCCTCATACAATTCGCCTTGTTGAAACGATTCTCGGGAAGATCTTAGCACTTCGTCTAGGCTATCAATATGAACAACCATTCTAAATCTGGAAAACGTGCCATGCCGCAACAAATTGCGCTCTATCCCGAAGCCAGGATCATCGACTCGCCGCCCATGCACATAGACGAAGAATCCGCTGCTTTGTTCGAATTTCGGTTTGCCTCTATCCAGTTCATCCTTGAATATCTCAATATATCCCGAAATCCGTCCTAACAATTCGTCATGATAAACACCGTGTCGGACAACAGAATCTTCTGGCTCGCTTGTATCCTCCCGTTCAATCAAACCTTCCGGACAAGGTGGTGACAGCTGGATTACGTCCTTGCCTATCACTATTTTCGCCAAAGGCGGATCCGTTTCTGGGGGCGCTATAAGGTCGCCATCAAGATAAAGGCGAAAGTCACTGCGCTGAGGCATGGCTGTTCTCAACACCCATCTGAGACGGCCAATCTTGACTTTTTTCCCCAAATTTTTTAACCCGGACATTATGGCTACAGTCCACGAATCCGACGCATCGCTTCCAAACAACCTTAGTGCCTGATAGCCTGCCTTTTTCCCATCGATCCAATGCTGCACAGCATCCTGCGCTTGTTGTTTCGTGAGTGTTCGTAGTGGTATTTGGATTGTCTGTTCATTGAAAATCCCATCGGAAACTGCATTTCCGCTATCCGCTATATTTGAATAGTCCATTGTTGCGGCATAGTAAATGTCACCAGATCTACAGATGTGAGTGAGTTTTGAAGCCAATACATATGTGGATAACTTACCAATACCGAATTGACCAATCGGCTTTCGCCTGGAAGAACCATTCGCTCTGCGTCTTGTACTTTCACCAATGATCCAATGCTTTTTGAGGCCAACATCGTTCATGCCTTCTCCATCATCTACGACCACAATGGTTGCATCTGAATCACGGAGGTCTGGGGAGAGAATGATGTGGACGTTTTCCGCGCCAGCATCAAATGAATTGGAGACAAGTTCTTCCACAGCTTTGTTGGGACTGGAATAGAGACCCTCAGAAAATAGCTGAATGATCCGATGACTGATTTTGACATCAATCTGGTCAATCGTGTTCCCAGATATCTCGAATAATCCTCTATCTAATGTATTCATTGCTGCTCTGATCCTCTGCAAAATGTAAATATTGTTTCATTACAGTCTTTCCTTAACAAGTAGTATTGGCAACTGCTATCTGTATTAAGAAAGAGTGCATAACAAATGATTGTGCAATTTCTGTATATCTCCTGAGTTTACACGAATAAAATGATATTTGACAAGTTTTTTACTGGTTATTAAGCTGGTTATTTATAATGAGCCTCAATCCCCTCACAACAACGCCTTCCTCAACGACCCCCCCCGATTCCTTCAGCAGCCTCCCTGCATTGTCATGATCCAGGCCTTTCAGGTACATCAGCACTGCGGTCTTTGCACTGCCTCCGGAACGCTGCAATAGCCCTCCGGCCTCTTCCCGGCTGCATCCCGTAAGGTCCATGATTATCCTTACTGCGCGGTCTTTCAGCTTCCTGTTGGACGGGACTACGTCGATCATGTAGCCTTTATAAACCTTGCCGAGCTTGACCATGGCAGTGGTGGAGATCATGTTGAGGACCATCTTGGTGGCAGTGCCTGCCTTGAGCCTTGTTGAACCGGCAACAATTTCCGGGCCGACTATAACCTTTATTACCCCGTCAAGAAAGTCATATTCAAT
>QIJG01000061.1 GCA_003232715.1 Nitrospirota bacterium | reverse complement strand
CGTAGTGGCAACCATTGAAGTCCCGACGAGCCACCACGGGAGATTTCTCCCTGAAAGAAAAAACTCCTCGGTATTTGAGGATGCCTTTTTGCTAAAGTAGAGCCCGAGCACAAGGGACATAAGCATATATGCAATTATAATTATCCAGTCAATCCAGGTTATTCTCATTATAAGCCCTGCACCTTCGAGTGCCCTTACGTATTCCGAACCAAACCAGGCCACAGTCTCAGGAGAGTCTGAAAAAGCCCTTGTACAGATAATGGGATTGTCCGGGTTCTGATTCACATCGAGCACAGGGATTAGAGGCATGTTTATCCCAGGATCCATTGCCTCATCAGCTATTGCCTGCAAAGCCTTTCTCAAGATTGCAACGTCTTTAGGGTCCTCTCTGTCGATTGCCGCCGCCATGGCCATCTGAGGAGGGAACCCCGTAGCCCCTGCAACCTGCTGATGATGAGTTGATACAGTTTCTGCTCTAATTCGTGCACAGGACATTATAAACTACAGGAGAAGGAGAATTAAACTCTCAGTTCTTCAGGGGTGAAGCAGAGCGCATGGAGCAAAGCAATCCTGTACTGATTCTTATCCTGAACTCCCTAACTCCTCAACTCCTCAACTCCCTAACTCTTATCACTTATCGAGTTAAATCTTCTCCCTGGTGAACTGTTACAAAATTGGATGTTTATTTTCGGATTGAGCGTTTTTTATGTATAATATAACCATGATAGCTAAAGAGAGGCATAATCTCCTTACTGTAATGGTTATCACATCTTTCCTGCTCTTTGCCGCCTTTGGCTGTGAACCTGTTGCTGAAAAACAAGGGTTAGACGGGAATTTTAATTCTGACAGCCCGGGAGGTGAGATGAACTTTTCAGCAGTTGTCAAATGGATTCCCCTGGAGGGTGGGTTTTATGGACTGGTGGATAAAGACGGCAGACGCTTTCTACCCATTAACCTGGCCCCGGAGTTCAGGCAGGATGGATTGGATGTGTGGGTCAGAGGGAAACCCGCAGATGTAGCCACCATTCAGATGTGGGGAACACCTTTTGAGATTTATGAGATAAAAATCAGACTGCCGTCATCCCAATTCCAATCCTCCACCCTAATATAAAAGGAGGGGAGAGATGGGAGAAGTTGAAAGGGCATATTGTCCCAACAAAGAATGCCAGGACGTTTTTCCTTTTAAGCAGGCTAAAAAGTATACAGAGTGAATAATGAATAGAGAAAAGGGTCAGGGATGTAAAGAGGCTGGTTTCAGAAGCGGAGAACCGGGATTCCGAAGCCCGGGTAGTTGCGGTCCACGTTTCCAATGCCAAGCCCCCGGATCCTGTTACTGGAGAACAACTGTGGAACATCGAAGAAATCGTTGAAACCGTAAGGAGCAACGTCATAATCAGCAAGTGCCATAAAGGGTGTCTTCCTCTCACTCATCAAGTCAGTAAAATGGGTGTGGGTAATACAGAAGAACTGAAACCCTTCGGGGCCCCACCCTGTAATCGAGTCAAAGAGCCTGCGAACTTTGGATACAGTTATTGTTTGAAACCGTTCCCCCGTCTGGATCTTGGCAAAATAGAAACCCTTGGGCCTGGGTGGCGCGCCGGGACGCAGCCGGAAAGCATCCGGCTTATCAAAATCAATATAAGGGCTCTGCCAGACCCTGCCTTTTTTGCGTTTGCATGCATAATGCCAGGCCCTCTTTCCGGAGAGCACCGGATCAGCATGACCAGAGCCATCATCTCCAAAACCATAGAAGAGAGAGATGCCGCTAAACCCTTGAGCCAGATCATCTTCGGTCAATGAAGGTGGCGTCCCTATCCTGTGAAATTCTTCTTTTCTGATATCCCAGGCCATCTTCCTTGAGGCTATGTACCATGCCCTGATCTGTTCTTCCACGGGAAGGATTGCCTTTTCCTTAACCCTTCGGGGTTTTCCTGCCGACAATAAGTTCTTAATCCAGGGAAAAGATGTCATGGTTATATTCTATCAGTTCCACTACAAGCGTTCAATTTTCCGCATGGAGTTTTCCGGGCTTTCTCCCCATGCTATTGAGGTGTTATAATAAAAAGGATCAATACTTTGCTGTTAAGGACGTGATGAAGGAATTGAGGATTACAGCCGGTACGGCAAAGGGAAGAAGGCTAAAGGCCGTTGCTGTCTCGGAAAGGTCACCTTTAAGGCCGACCGCTTCAAAGGTGAGGGAGTCTGTTTTTAATATAACAGGTCCGGGGATTTGTGGTGCAAGGTTCCTTGACCTCTATGCCGGTACAGGTGCCGTAGGCTTTGAAGCACTAAGCAGGGGGGCTGGACTTGTAGTATTTGTTGAGATAAACCCGGTCAGGGTAGAACTTATTAAAAAAACCGGCCTGGAACTTGGTTTTTCAACACGCATGAAGGTTTACAGGACGTACGCCTTTGAATATCTCAAAAAGGCCGGGGAGTATGATGAGAGCTTTGATTTTATCTTTGTTGACCCCTCATATCAATCTGAGGAAGTGATGAAGGTATTGCCGTATATTGCAGAGGGAGGAGTCCTGAAAGGCGGAGGGATGGTTGTGGTTGAACATTCCTCAAGGATACTGCTTCCGGAATTCGTGGGTAGTTTGAGGCTGAAGAAGAGATATATTTACGGGGATACTGCATTGACGACATTTAAGCCGGAAACCAGAGATGAAAGGTTGTTGGAAGGGATATGAAGGAGTTTGAATGAAAAGAATTGCTATCTGTCCGGGAACATTTGATCCCATTACCAACGGGCATATTGATATAGTCATGAGGAGCCTCAGTATCTTTGATGAGATTGTAGTGGCTGTTGCCCCGAATCCCAGGAAGACGCCCCTTTTTAACATTGAAGAAAGGATAGAGCTGATTGGAGAGTCTTTCAGGGACCTAAGGCGGGTTACTATTGAATCATTTGACGGGTTACTGGTGAATTATGTGAAACAGAAAGGCGGGGTTGCCATTGTACGGGGACTCAGGGCAATTTCGGATTTCCGGGATCGAGACGGTCTTCATGATGCCGAGTGAGGAGTACTCTTTTTTGACCTCAACAATAATTAAGGAGATTGCCTCCTTTGGCGGGTCTGTCAAAGGGCTTGTGCCTGCAATTGTTGAGAAGGCGCTGAGCGAGGTATTTAAACTCAGATAAATGACTAACAACGTAAGACTTAAGATATGTGAGACCTTTGTCAGCATACAGGGTGAGTCGAGTTATGCAGGGCTGCCATGTTTTTTTGTGAGACTGACAGGGTGTAATCTCCGGTGTCATTGCTGTGATACCACCTATGCCTATTCTGATGGTAAAGAGATGGATATCGGGGAAATCCTGT
>QIJG01000215.1 GCA_003232715.1 Nitrospirota bacterium | reverse complement strand
AGTCGGGAATCCTTCTTAAATAACGATTCCGGACAAGCCGGAATGACAGAAAACAGCAACGGTTCGACTTTATACACAGACTCTAAATAATTATTAATTGGTTGTTGCCTCCTGAATTTAAGTCCTTCTAACTGTTTTAACCTCAAATATTTCCATAATAACTTCTCGGCATCAGTTGACCTCTTTCTTAGCTCTTTAGCAATTGTCCTGAGTCTATCAGGCAATGTTATTCACCCCCACCCTAACCCTCCCCCGTCAAGGGGGAGGGAATTCCAACTTCATTCATGAAAAGGCGATAAAACTCCATCCCCTCGTATGTGGGGACTCCAACTCAAACTTCATTCCTGGGTAAAGTTATACGCTTCCTCACAAATCCCGGAAGAAACATTACGCTTTTCTTTGGAAAGTTCCGGCTCTAATGCCTTGTTCATACAACCCTCTAATTTATCGGCTAAAATACGGACAAAAGGCTCGACAAGAGATCCTGCAGGATAAACAGGTAACTCATGAATTTCTATCTCTTCAGCCATTTCATTCCACATCATTTCAGGAGTATCATGAATTGTATACCTTTTAACCGGTAGAAATAATGAGATTCTTCCCTGATAAAATCCCGGCACATAGCTCAGTGCAGCCTGATCGTTTATTTGCCAAAGTCGGGACAACAATAAATGCTCTCTGTTACTACTTTGACTCTTATGTGAAATTTTTGATATTACCGGCCCATACCACAGTTTACTTCGTCTCCTCAGCTCATTCATCTTTTCCCTGAAAAAAAGATTTTTCCCCTCTGAATCAAGGAGGAGGAAGTTACGCCAATGAAATTTAATTTTCTGTAACTGGTGCCTGATATTAACGGGGAGTGACATAGTGGGCAGATTTGCCCAGTTGTAAGTTTCCAATAAGGCCAGGAGAGGCACTTCCTGACCCTGTGCACGGAACTGCCGGGCCATCTCCAAGGCTATTGTCCCCCCAAGGCAATACCCTCCCAATAAATATGGACCTTCAGGCTGTATATTTTTTACTTCGCTAACATAGCAGGCCGCCATCTCCTCGATACGCGTAAGGAAAGGTTCTTTGCCATTCAGTCCCCTGGCCTGTAAACCATAAACCGGCTGGTCCGGTCCCAGATGGCTCGCCAAGGCACGATAATTCAATACGTTACCATATGCAGCATGAACCAGGAATAAAGGAGGCTTGGTGCTACCGGACCGGATATTCACTATGGATGACCATGGCTCTGTCCCTTCTTTTTTATGGAGGATACCGGCCAATTGCTCAACAGTCGGTAGTTCATAGAGGATAGACACTGGAAGTTTTTTACCAAACACCTTCTCGATCTGCGCGAACAAGCTCACAGCTATCAGAGAGCTTCCACCCAGGTCAAAGAAATTGTCGTGAATTCCGACCTGCTCAACACCAAGCAATTCCTGCCAGATACTTGCAACACCTTGTTCTATGTCGTTTCCGGGGGCATCATCATATGTATTATTAATTTTCGGCTTTTTCTGCGTCGGACTACTGAGTGGAGCTTTTTCAATTTCTTTTGATGGACGTGGCGCTGCGGAAGCACCTGCACATATCTGTTTCCCTGCATCAATCCAATGTCGCTTACGCTCAAAGGGGTAGGTTGGCAAGGAAATCCGTTGTCGACTCTCATCCGCATAAAACCCCGGCCAGTCCACCTTAATTCCGGCAAGCCATAGTCGGCCAAGGGTGTTCAGGATGAATGCCGCATCCGGTAGTTTCTCCTTCGGATGGCGAATGGAAGATAGCACCATTTGTCCTTTTCTATCCGGATGCTGCCTTGACAAAATATTGAGTGTATGCCCCGGCCCGACTTCCAAAAGGACCCTGTCAGGCTCCTTCAACAACTCCTGTATGCCGTCTGAGAAGCGCACTGTCCGGCGCAGATGTCCAGCCCAGTAATCCGGGTTAGTCGCCTCATCTGAAGTAATCCATGTGCCGGTTAAATTGGAAACAAAGGGAATCCTGGGGGGATTCAGTCCGACCCGTTTTACATGATTTGTAAATTCAGTTAAAATTGGTTCCATCATTCTTGAATGGAATGCATGGGAAGTATGCAGGCGGCGGCAATTCACGTTTTTTCCGGAAATATCTTTTTCCATATCCTTTATAGCCTCTTTTTCACCGGAGACAACACAAAGGGAAGGCCCGTTGATTACAGCCAGGGAGATTCTTTCATTTAAATATGGCTGGATATCTTTTTCTGAAAGAAAAACCGCCAGCATTGAGCCTTCGGGAAGTTCCTGCATGAGCCGGCCTCTGGCAGCTACCACTGACAGGGCATCTCTCAGTGAAAATACCCCGGACAGGCAGGCTGCCACATATTCTCCGAGACTATGACCTATAAATGCTTTTGGATGAATTCCCCATGTCATCCATAGTCTTGCAAGGGCATATTCAATTGCAAATAACGCGGTTTGGGTAATAAATGTCTGTCCCAGTTTCCGGGATGCCTCTTCAGTATTTCCCTCATCCGGATACAGAATATTCCGTAAATCCAGGGAAAGGTGAGTCTCGAGAATTTCCGAGCAACGATCAATCTCTGCCCGAAACCTTGTTTCTGTTTTATAAAGTTCCAGGCCCATATTAACATACTGCGAACCCTGGCCGGAAAACATGAAGACAATATCACGGGTTACAGGTTCCTGAAAAGATGTTATTACCCGTTTTGAATCCAGTGTCTCCAGGGTGCTCCCTGCATCGTCACAATCACGGCAAACAATCATCCGGCGATGGCTAAAAGCCTTCCTGCCGACCTGGAGGGTATAGGCAACATCTGCAAGGTTCAAATGTACGTGCTGCTTTAAGTGTGCGGATAGATTCCCGGTGGCTGTTTCCAGAGCAGAACCTGTCTTAGCAGAGATCAGCAGCAACTGGTACGGTCTGGATTTGTCCGGAGCCGGCAAAACAGGGGCTTCTTCCAGAACCATATGAGCATTGGTACCCCCGATACCGAAAGAACTGACACCGGCCCGGCGCGGAGTTCCATCGGCATGCCATTCCGTCAGCCTGTTGTTGACATAAAAGGGACTGTTCTCAAAATCAATTTCGGGATTAGGGTTTTCGAAATGAAGACTCGGCGGGATTTCCTTATGTTTGAGCGCCAGCACTGTTTTGATCAGACCGGT
>QIJG01000278.1 GCA_003232715.1 Nitrospirota bacterium | reverse complement strand
GGTACCGGCGGATAGCCGTGTTCTGCAAGGACGAGGATTAAACCAACCTTTAATTCGGCCTTTATATCATCTCGTTGCGACCAGTCGGTATACTTTGCTTTATCATCTACAACTTTCTTCACTGCCTGTGATAATGTAATCAGTTTTTCGTGCGGATATTCAAAATCATGTTTTTCTGCAACTGCTTTTAAGATGTCATAGAAGGCTTTTTCTTCAAAATCAATTCCCATTTCTTCAAAGGAATTCTTCTCTTTTTGAAGGTCTTTAAAAAGGTCTGCGAATTGACCGGCTATGTCATCAAGAACATCATTGGCAAAAGCAAGATCTTCCTTGCGTTCGTTATATTTTTCCAATAATTTCTTGAATTTCTTTGTAAAATCAGTTCCCTTAATTTTGTTTATCTTCTTAAATTCATCAATTGCCTTTTTCAGAAGCTGTTGAAGCAGTTTGATTTTTGTGTTAGGTAGTTTAATCTTGTCAACCTTTGCCATATACTCATCACTGAAAATATCGATGTCTTTGTCTGCTTCATCTTCTCCAAGTTTAAATACTTCTTCCACGCCATCACTCAAAAGAGCTTCTTTTATCATCTCCCGAACCCGTTCATTCATTTGGGCGGCATCGGGTGCATTGCCTTTGGTGAGTTTGTGGACTATTGCTGCTATGGCCGAATAAAAATGGATATAATCGCGTTCTTTTTGAGATAGTTCATCGCTTGAAACACATATTTTATATGCGGAACGGAGTTTTTTAGCCATTGTTATAAATCGATTTTCAATCTCTTCGGTGCGTAAAACAAATTCAGCGGCTTTGTTCAAACATTCCAACTGGGTTAGAGGCGTCCCTTTGAAATAACCATCGGTGTCAAATTTATGAAAAAGCCTTAACAACAAATCCAACTGATCCTTAACAATAACAACAGCTTGTGAAATATCCTCAAAATCGTCTTCTTCAACCTTGGAATATTTCTTTAAGGCGACATTCATATTGCTCTTAATGCCGATATAATCAACAACCAGCCCGGCTTCCTTGCCTTCGTATACACGATTTACCCGGGAGATAGTCTGAATAAGTGAATGTTGCTGAATTGGTTTGTCAATATAGATGGTATCAAGAAAGGGGACATCAAAGCCTGTGAGCCACATATCAACAATAATTGCAATTTTGAAGTTTGATTTTGCGCTTTTGAATTGACGGTCAAGCTCTTTGCGGTAATCTTTTGTACCGAGTAAGTCCCATAACTCTTTGGGGTCGTCTTTGCCACGGGTCATTACCATTTTAATTTTCTCTATTGGCTTTATCTCTTTTCTCTCTTTTTCAGTGAGGGTTACGCCGTCATCACATTCTTTGACTTCCGCCCATTCGGGCTTTAAGGAAATAATCTGTTTATACAAATCATAGGCAATTTGTCTGCTTGATGAAACAAACATCACCTTTCCGAGTACGCTTGCCCCTTCTTTCAGTCTTTCATCATAATGTGTAACAAAATCTTTTGCTAAGGTTTCAAGTCGGTCGGGGTCGCCGAGAATAACCTCCATATTGGTGACGGCCTTTTTACTTTCTTCAATCTGATAATCATTTGTACCCTCTTCAGCGCATTGTTTATAATACTCTTCAATCTCAGCAAGTTTTTTCTCTTCAAGCAGTACTTTGGCAGCTCTGCCTTCATATACAATTCTTACTGTAATATTATCCTGTACTGATTCTTTCATGGTATAGGCGTCAACAACCTTACCGAACACATCAAGGGTGGCGTCTATCGGAGTGCCAGTAAAACCGACATAGGTCGCATTGGGAAGAGAGTCGCGCAAATATTTAGCAAAGCCGAATGTCTTTTTGACGCCTTTTGAAGTAACTCGAATTTTCTGGTCGAGATTAACCTGTGTGCGGTGGGCCTCATCGGAAATACAGATTACATTTGTTCTGTCTGTCAGAAGTTTTAAATCCTCTGTGAATTTATGAATAGTGGTCAGAAAAACCCCTCCGCTGTTTCTGTCTTGCAGTTTCTTTCTTAAATCTTCACGGCTTTCCACACTTTCTACTGTATCATCACCAATAAACTTCTTGGCATTGGTAAATTGCCCGGAAAGTTGGTCATCCAAATCGGTACGGTCTGTAATAAGTACAATGGTCGGACTTGAAAAGTAGGTACTTTTCATTAACAGGCGGGTTAGATAAAGCATTGTGTAACTTTTTCCGCTCCCGGTTGCCCCAAAGTATGTGCCCCCTTTTCCGCTTCCCTCAGGCTTCATATTCTCCTTTATGGAATCAAAGAGCTTACGGGCTGCGTAGTACTGGGGATAACGGCAGACAATTTTCACATCTTCTTTTGAAGTATCGGGGAAATAGACAAAGTTGCGAACAATATCCACGAGCCGTTCTTTGTTAAACAGCCCCGTTATCATTGTATATAGGGAGTCTATTCCATTGACCTCCTTAATTTCATTGCCGTCGGTTTTGCGCCAGGCATAATAAAAATTATAAGGAGCAAACAGGGAGCCGGCTTTATTGTTTACACCATCGCTGATCACACAAAAAGCGTTGTATTTAAGAAGTTCGGGGATGTCACGGCGGTATCGCACCGTTATCTGGTCATAAGCATTTTTAATGGTCGTATTTTCCTTAATGGCGCTTTTGAACTCAACCACCACAAGGGGAATGCCGTTGATATAGATAATGGCGTCGGGGATTCTCTTTTCGTACCCCTGTATTTCAAGCTGATTGACAATCTTAAAGATATTTTCGCCTGATTCATAAGGATCCGGGTCTTCTGCTATAATTGTCGGCACCTCATCAGGATGAGGAACCCGAAACGCGGATAAATTCCCATAATCAATCAATTGAATATAGAGGTCTTTTCTGCTCCGGTCTTCCCGTTTGAGAAGGAACCCGTCGGCAACCATCTTTATAATAGCCTTGTTACTTTCATACAGAGCGGAAGAAGGATACATCTCCAGTTTACGAATAATAGCGTCTATTTCGTTAAGCGTAATATCTTCATCAGAATACCTGTTCAGCAGATACTGTTTTAAGTCATCCCGAAGCAGAACGTCAGACATCTCCTTGTGGATTTGCTCACCGGTAACCGGTAAGATGTTTGTAACCCTCTACTTCAAAGAGTTCTATGACTGCCTTTTCCAGCTTTTCTTCTGTAAATTTCATGATTTATCTTTTTTGGCCTTGTTTTCTATCTGTTTTATATCATTTTCCAACTCGTTCAAGCTGCTTTCATGGGATATTTTTTCTTGCTCTTCTTTATATTTCTCTAATTCCTGATTCGATTTTTCTAAAGCCATTTGATGGCTTATTTTTCCGGCATGAGTAAGTAATTCTCTACCATTCATCTGTAGAATATTATCCAGGCGGGCAATCCAGTCTTTCATATACATTGGTGTATGCTGCTGAGCCATGCTTTCGGCAAAGGCAAGATATTGTTCTACCAATAACCCCAGCAGCTTGATTTCATCCTCATTCAAATAATTTTTCGCAATACTGATATCGCTTTTTCTGATGTTTACGCTTTGCTTTTTATCGTAAGACTGCATACCCAGAAGCGGCAGGGAAGCATCTACTCTACGGTAAACAAGTTCAGCTGCTGTCTGTTTGCTTATGGCCCAAAGCAGTCTATTTTGCACTATTTTAAAGAATTTAATAGTTTTTTCATCTTTGGGGTCGTAGTCGATACTGGTTGCGTATATGTCTTTTATCTTCTGGTAGAAAAAACGCTCGGAAAGGCGGATTTCCCGGATTCTATCTTGTAACTCATTAAAATAATTCATGGAATTGCCGGTTTTGAACCGCTCATCGTTTAAAGCAAAGCCTTTAACGATATATTCTTTGAGCGTTTTAGTTGCCCATATTCTAAATTGAGTGGCTACCTGCGACTTTAAGAGGTGGTCGGGAAAAACTAGACAGGGACAAAAGTGATAAAGCTGCTCTAAAACAGGAAGGAAAAAGGAGGAGCAGAGATGGCAAGAAGG
>QIJG01000169.1 GCA_003232715.1 Nitrospirota bacterium | reverse complement strand
TATGGAGTTTATTTACCACCCTTATTATAGCCGTGATGATGGTATTATGAAACCGCGCGGATATAATCTCCCTGCCGGTTCCGGACGTCATCTCCTCCAATATCCTCAGCAATGTAAAGGAGAAGTCCACCACCATGGGGTCGGCAAACTTTATATCCACAGGGTAATCTTCAGCAATACCTTCTGCAGCACAAGACTCAAGCGCTGTTGCCGCCTCTGCTTCATAGGTGTTTGTATCGGTTATACCGGTAATTGCAGCCACGGCATCAAACAATCTTCCGGCGCCCGAGCTACAGGGGGTAAACTCTGGCAGCTCAACAAGCCTCAACACATTCTTGATTCTCTCTTCGCCGTAGTGGTTCAGAAAGCCGATTCTCTCAATGTACTGCAAGGCATCCCCTCCGGTCACCTCCTGCAGCCAGCCCAGGGCTATTCTCCAGGGCTCCCTTATTGCCATCTCGCCGCCGGGAAGCGCCATGTAATTGAAGTGACAGAGACGTTTAAACCCGTTAAGGTCGGCAATCAGAAACTCACTGCCCCAGATATTGCCGTCAGTCCCGTAGCCGGAGCCGTCAAGGGCTATCCCTATAACCTTGTTCTTCAGCCCTGCCTCTGCCATGACAGAGGCCACATGTGCATGGTGATGTTGTACCTTCAGCCCCTCTAAAGGTTGAGCCTCTGCCCACCTTGTCGAATAATACCCTGGATGCATGTCACAGGCTATGGCAATTGGGTTGATCCTGTACAGTGATTTTAGGTTTTCAAGTGTTTCCTCAAAGAATTTCAGGGTCTCAAAATTTCCCATATCACCGATATGCTGACTCGGTATTGCATAGGCATCCCTGGTCAGGGTAAATGTGTTTTTCAGGTCCGCACCTACGCCAAGCACCTCAGGCCCTGTCTCTCCAAGCGCTATTGCCTCCGGCACGTAGCCCCTTGAGCGGCGGATAAAAAAGTTTGCTCGTATAACCGAATCATCCACCCTCATGAATATATCCCTGTTATGCAGTAAAAATGCATCTGCAATCCCTGCAAGCCCCTCCGTTGCAGCCTCATTTTCATGTATTATCGGTTCTTCCGAAAGGTTTCCACTCGTCATTATCAGGCAACGGAAGTTCGGTCTCCCTGCTCCTTCTCCGTCCCTTTCCGGATAGAAAAAAAGGAGGTGGTGAAGCGGGGTATAGGGGAGCATAAAACCAAGACACCGGTTTTTTGGAGCCACTCCTTCCGGCAGTATGCAGTCAGGTTTTTTTTTCAGGAGCACTATCGGTCTCCGGCGGGAGATCATAAGCTGAGCTTCAGCATCGGTTACATGGCAGAATCCTCTTACGGTATCCATATCAGGGGCCATCATTGCAAAAGGTTTATTGGTGTTTTCTCTCCCTCAGCAGGGTTACAGCATCCTTGTTTTCAGCATCACAGGCAATATGAAAACCTCCAAGGCCTTTTACGGCAACAATGCCGCCTGCCTTAAGCAACCTTATTGCTGAAGAAATTGGTTCTTCACCCTCATACCCTTTAAATAAAGGGTTTTTGATCTGAAAGCTGAGCCGGGGACCACAGAGAGGACAGGCATCCGCCTGTGCATGAAATCTCCTGTCTTCAGGGTCCTGGTACTCCCTGCTGCAATCGTGACACATCTTGAAACGTAGCATTGTGGTATTTGGCCGGTCATATGGTATCGCCCTCGTAATAGAGTATCTCGGACCGCAGTTTGTACAGTTTATGAAGGGATAGAGGTATCTCCTGTCCATGTGGTCGAGGAGCTCAGACAGACAGTCATTACAGACTGATATATCCGGAGAGACCGGGGTTATGCTGCCATTATCCTCACTCGGCAATATGGTGAACCCCTCAAACCCGCATTCAGGAAGTTTCTCAATATCTATGGATTCAATATCGGAAAGTGCCGGTTTTTCACTCCTGAGACGCTCTAGAAACACCCCGGCGTTCTTTCCCTCAATCTCTATTACTACACCCTCGGAAGTGTTCTTCACAAACCCTCTGAGGTCTAAGGACCTGGCAAGGTTAAAGACAAACGGTCTGAATCCCACACCCTGAACGAGGCCCTTTACTTTTATTTTTATTCTAAGATAAGTCATTATGATATATTACCACTAAGATTGTACCAACGTAAGCTTTTTGTATAAACTATTCAGTACTTTTATGATAATGCTTGAAATATCCCGAGGGGTTGCCGGGTACTATCTCCAAAGGATGTTTCCTGATTATCCATAGCAAGAGTTACCAGGGAGGTTAAAGATGGTCCTTACAGCAGGTCTGGACTGTGGTTCTGTAAGTGTTAAAATAGCCATTATTGATGAGAAGGGGAACGTTCTCCTGACCGTTTATCGGCGACATAAGGGACATCCTGTGAATGCAGCCCTTGAGATACTGAGGGAGGTCTCTTCCGATTATCCCGAATTCATGATAGTCTTTACCGGTTCAACCGGGAAGCTTATGGCAAGGGCTACAGGTGCCGCTCATATCAATGAACTTGTGACCAACGCTACGTCCACAAAGAGGTTCTATCCGGATGTCGATAGCATTATTGAGATGGGTGGAGAGGATTCAAAACTTATAATCCTCGAAGGCAATGCAATAAAAGACTTTTCACTGAATTCAGTCTGTGCGGCAGGTACCGGCTCTTTCCTTGACCAGCAGGCAGAAAGGCTGAGATTGAGTATTGAGGAATTCAGTGAGACGGCGTTGAGGTCTGAAAATCCTCCAAGGATTGCAGGGCGTTGCAGTGTCTTCGCAAAGTCGGACATGATCCATCTACAGCAGATTGCCACTCCTATGGACGATATTGTGGCCGGGCTCTGCTTTGCGGTGGCAAGGAATTTTAAAGGCTCAATAGTAAGGGGAAGGCCGGTTCCTCCCAAGGTATCCTTTCAGGGAGGAGTTGCACTGAATAAGGGAATGGTAAAGGCATTTAAGGAGATTTTTGAACTTGAAGAGCTGATAATTCCGGAGCATACGGCCTTTATGGGTGCAATCGGAGCTGCGCTCAAGGCAGTGGATGATGCAAAGGCCACGGTCCTGAACTTCGTTAAACTTGAAGAAACTCTCTCTTCACTCAGACAGAATGATTCAGGCCACAGGCCGCTCATTGAAGAAGGGGATGGGTTCAGAGAGAGACACATGGTGACAGGGGCCGGAGAACGGGAGGCGGTAGGCGGGAGACAAAAAAGACCACAGGAGCAGAAACTCAGGGTTTATCTGGGTATTGATATCGGTTCCATCAGCACAAACCTTGCCGTTATAGATAAAGACGGCAGACTGATCGCAAAGAGGTATCTGATGACGGCAGGAAGACCTATTGAGGCCGTCAGGCAGGGTCTGCTTGAGGTAGGAAGCGGCGTTGGCACTACAGGCTCCGGCAGGTACATGATTGCAGACTTTGTCGGCGCTGATATTGTAAAAAACGAGATTACCGCACAGGCAACAGCAGCTGTTTTTATAGACCCTGAAGTTGATACAATCTTTGAAATCGGGGGGCAGGATTCAAAATATATCTCCCTCCGCGACGGCATAATAGTGGACTTTGAGATGAACAAGGCATGTGCTGCCGGTACAGGCTCATTTCTTGAAGAGCAGGCAGAGAAACTGAACATCTCCATCAAGGGCGAGTTTGCCGACTGTGCATTTTCCTCAACCAATCCATGCAGACTCGGTGAGAGGTGCACCGTCTTCATGGAGAATTCCCTTATGGCAAATCTCCAGCGCGGAGCCCAAAAAAACGATCTTCTTGCCGGCCTTGCATACTCCATAGTGGAAAACTATATTAACCGTGTAGTTGCGGGAAGACAGATAGGGGAACACATCTTCTTTCAGGGTGGGACGGCTTTTAACAAGACGGTAGTGGCGGCCTTTGAGAAGTTTACAGGAAGAACCATAACCGTACCGCCAAACCACGATGTAACGGGTGCCATAGGAATGGCCATGATAGCAAGGGAGCATATGCAGGCTGCAAGAGAAAACTCCTCAGGGAGGAGTGCTTTTTCAGGAACTTCCTTCAAGGGTTTTGACCTTGCCGGCCGGCCCTACCGGCAGAGTTCCTTTGAATGCCGGAGCTGTGAAAACATGTGTGAGATTAACAGGGTTAAGATCGACGGTGAGGAGGGATTCCTCTTTTATGGCGGCAGATGTGAAAAATACGATGTACGAAAAAGGGTAAAGACGGAAATACCCGACCTCTTTGCCTTCAGGGAAGGAGAACTCTGGAAGTCACATTCAGAACGGGCAGAGAAGGTAAAAGAATCAGGTGCAATGTTCCGCAGGGGCAGGATCGGAATCCCGTATGTCTTTTACTTTCATGATTATCTTCCTTACTGGAGTACGCTCCTGTGGGAATTAGGTTTTGAGGTGGTGGTCTCACCAAAAACAAACAGGAGAATCGTCAGCCTCGGGCTTGAAACAGTCTTGGCCGAGACATGCTTTCCTGTCAAGGTCTCACATGGTCATGTGAGGCATCTGCTTCAGGAGGGTGTGGATACCCTCTTTATACCAAGTTTTATAAATATGAACTCTGTGGATGACCCATATGAAGAAGGCCATGCCTGCCCCCTTACCCAGAGTTTTCCATATCAGATACGTGTGGCCTTTGAAAATGCCACTGTTGTCTCGCCTGTTATAAAACTGAAAAAAGGGGAAACCTTTGTTTTAAAAGAGATCAGGAGGACCATGAGGCATTTCGGCATTACCTCCGGTGAGATCAAAAGGGCAATGAAAAAGGCACAGGAGGCACAGGATGAATTTACAGAAAACATTAAGGAACGCGGCAGGGAGGTTTTGTCCGCCATAGACAGACGGACCGTGGTAATAGTGGGCCGGGCTTACAATGCCTTTGATATGGGGGTAAACCTTGAAATACCGAGAAAACTTGCCTCCCTTGATGTACTTTCCCTGCCAATGGATTTCCTTTCTGAAGAGGATAATATCCATAATGACTGGCCTGATATGTACTGGAGGTCCGGTCAGAGGATCCTGAAGGCGGCAAGGGTCATTAAGAAAAATAAATTCCTCTATCCTATCTTTATAGGGAATTTTTCGTGCGGGCCTGATTCCTTTATACAGAAATTTTTTGAAAAAGAACTTTCCGGAAAACCATATCTCTATGTTGAGATAGATGAACATAGTGCCGATGCCGGCGCAATCACAAGATGTGAGGCATTTCTCGATAGCATTGATGCCCAGATTTCTACCGGGAAAACACAGTACAGAGAGACCCATGTACCGCAGAAGGTAGAGTTTTCAGTCAAACGGTCCTCAGGGAAACAGAGGACTGTTTATCTGCCAAGGATGTCCGATCACGCCTTTGCCCTGAAGGCAGCATTTGAACATTGTGGTATACCTGCCGAGGTATTACCCGAGACCGACGCGGGAGCACTCGAATTTGGCAGGAGATATGTTACAGGAAAGGAGTGTTATCCATGCACGGTTACAACCGGGGATATGCTCAAAAAGGTCTTCTCCGGAGATTTCAAGCCGGAAGAGTCAGCCTTCTTTATGCCTTCAGGTACAGGGCCCTGCAGATTCGGTCAATACAATGTCTTTCACCGGATGATACTTGATGAAGTCGGGATTAAGGATGTGCCGATATTCACTCCTGTGCAGGATGTAACTTTTTATCAGGACCTTGGGATCGTTGGCAAGGATTTTGTGTCAAGATCCTGGGAGGGAATTGTGGCCTTTGAAATCCTCATAAAATGTCTGCATGAGAGCAGACCTTACGAAAAGGAGAAAGGCTCTGCAGATAAGCTCTATCATAAATACCTGCAGAAGCTGACCACAACTCTGAGCGGCTCCAATGGTAACATAATGGCATTGATGGTACAAATGAAAACTGATTTTGACGGTCTCCCCAAAGAACAGGTCCAAAAACCACTGATAGGAATAGTGGGCGAGATTTTCGTAAGGTCCAACAGGTTCTCTAACGAGGATCTCGTCAGAAAGATAGAAACCCTTGGAGGTGAAGTCTGGCTTTCCCCGGTGGATGAGTGGATTTATTACATAAACCTGATGTCCCTGAAAAAGACCTTGCGAAAAAAAGACCTCTCTGGTATTATAACTATTCTCTTAAAAATGCTCTTTCAAAAAAGAATAAGCAGCAGCCTTGAAAGGCAGTTCAATGGTTTTCTGAAAACCTTACACGAACCTGATACAGGGGATATATTGAAGAAGGCCTCCCCATATCTGCACGAATCCTTTGAAGGAGAGGCCATCATGAGCATAGGTAAGTCTATCGATCTGATCGGTAAGGGGGCTTCCGGGATCATAAATGCCATGCCCTTTGGATGTATGCCCGGGACTGTTGTGACGGCCATTATGAGGGGGGTTACCAGAAAATACGGAATTCCATCAATCAGTATCCCCTATGATGGAGCCGATTCTTCAACTACGGAGTTGCAACTTGAGGCATTCATGGAACAGGTAAGAACAAAAAACGGCAATTAAAGATTGTCAATATACATATTGAAACATTGAAAAAAAGGAGGAGTGGGCAATGTCAAGAAGTGGCGTAAAAAAAAGATTAACAAGCACAAGCATAAAAAACTCCGCAGGAGAATGAAGAATAAACGATAGAAGTTTTTTTATGCCGGTGATCATGAAGCCGGACAGTCTTGCTTATTACTTATAACTCTTTCAACTTTTTAACGAAAGATTTAAATCTACAGGCTGGGGAGGGGGCCATGAAAGAAGAAAGGGAATTGAGTGAGAAGATAAACCTCCTGGAAAAGGAGATTCAGACACTTGTATCGGAGATTCAGAGACTTGATGCAGCGCTATCAGCGGTTGAAGATGTCAAGCTTGAACTAAAAGGAATAAAATTATTCCTTGGCAGAAAACATCCTGATTTAAAAGACCAGTTACCCGAGATAGTCAGGAAGTTAAAAGCGAATAAACCGTCGGATTAATGAAACACTTCCCTGACGTCATCTTTCACCAGGGATTCAAGGATTGTCCCTGCTGCCTTTTCATTCATGGCTTGGGCATGAGTCTGAGCATCTGGACAGAGCCGGAAAAGACAGGGATACTTACAGGGAAATTCCCCATAACGGTCCTATTATCCACAGCACCAAAGAATGTCGATATATCAAAACAGAAAGAACCTTTAATTAAAGCAAAATTCTCTATTGCACCTTCAATAAAGAACCGGCTTACCACTGGGTTGAAACCCCGGACATTAAAAACCGTTTTTCATGATCTCAGGACATCAGGGTATACTGTTATGGCTTACTCCCAGAGGCGTCCTGCCTCGGATTGCATGACCCTTGTGGGAGAGCTTGAGCTTTTACTGAAGCATCACCATCAACTTACAAAAAACGGTATAATTTTCATAACTCATAGCAGGGGCGGACTTGTTGCAAGGAAGGCCATAGAGTTGTTGAATGTTAAATGCCTGGCACTTATTACCCTGGCAACCCCCCATCATGGAAGTAACCTGGCAAAGCTGGCTGGGTCACTTTCCGGGATTTCAAGGATTATCTACCCCTTTTTTGAAAATGTAGAGAAAGGTACCGCCAGGAGTACCATCAAAAGGATAACGGAGTTACTTAAAAGCGAAGCTATCCGGGAATTGCTTCCGGAGTCACCATTTATAACGAGTTTTGATACCAGTAGGCTCGCAACGATTAAGACTCTCTCTTTTGGCGGAACAGACCCAACACTTTTTACAATTTACAGATGGCGTGAAGACCGGATTAAAGGTGTCATGACAGCGGAAAAGCTTTTTTCAATACCTGATATCTTAACATCCTTTGTTCCTGAAGGGATGTTGCCGGAAGAACTGAAATTGGGAAAGGGAGACGGCCTGGTCAGTAAAAGGAGTTCAGAGGCTCCGCATACTTCCGAACACCACAATGTAGCCCTGAACCATGCAAGGATACTCTTTGATCCGTCAGTCAGGAAGACCGTTTCATCCTTTATCAGGACAGTGTGTTGATGGGATTAACAATTATAGTTTTAATCTCCCTTCTAATTATCATTTTTATTCTCCTTTTCCTTTTTATAAAAAAGGAACGGAAGTATAAAAACCTGGTAAAGGGATATCTGAGGACAATAAGGGAGCTGAACATACTCAATGAACTCTCTGCCCATCTCCATACAACCATGGATAGAGAAGTGGTCCTTGAGAGTATTGTGGACGGGGTAAAGGACCTCCTCAGAGCGGAAAAATCAGCTATTATTATAATTGACGAACATGAGAGGATAACGGATTTCTATTCTTCCCTGGGGCCTACGGGAGATTGCAAAACCGAGGTTAGGGGCATTATAAAAAAGGTCTTTAAAGAACTGACTCCGCTAAGAACGGAAAATATTAAAGAAGTACCTGATTTTCAGGGTTTTCCGGATAAACATCCCGACATAAAGAGCCTGCTTATTGTTCCCATTATGTTGAGGAGGAAGGCCATAGGGGTGCTTGCGGTGTCTGACAAGAAAGGTTCATGCTCTTTTTCATCAGAGGATGAAGACCTCCTTCTAACTCTTGCCTTTCACTCTGCATTTGCCATTGAAA
>QIJG01000059.1 GCA_003232715.1 Nitrospirota bacterium | reverse complement strand
CAAGGTCAACATTGCTCAGCTCAAGAGAGGAACTCAGAACCCTGCCGATTCCGGCTGTGCCGGGCTCTCCTATTATCGGCTGTCCTGATGAAAAGGATTCGGCGTAGAGGTTTCTGCCTATCTTGGTCAGTTCCGTAGGGGCAGTAAATTTTGCGAGGGCAAGACGTGCTACCGGTTTTGTCTGTCCGTTTGTAAATATCCCGGTGATAGTGCCGTCCTCTGATACGCTGAGTGTCTTGAGTGACCCGGAAGTGAACCCGTCCTGATTGAGAAATACGGTGGCAGAGTCTGCACCATACTGGCTCATGTCGGTTATGTTGAACTTGACATTCTGTGCACTGTCTGCACCCCAGGGAGAGAAGTCGAGAGTGGCTGTGAATTCAGGAGGGTCAGGGGTTGTGAGGCTGCCGTTCTCGTCAAACTGAAGGGCCTGTGTACCAATTACGGAGTATGTAGGAGGGTCGGTAGACGGGTCGGTAACGCTGACGATATTTGCCTCCCACTGGTTTGCGGCTGTTTTTGTAAAATATGTGGTCAGGAGATGGTCATTGCCCAGGCTGTCGTAGACTGTCATGGAGGTGGAGAAGTTGGATGTGCCTGAGGTGTTGGTAAGGTCAAAGGGGCCTGTTACACCATCCCTTGAGTCGAGGTTTACTGAGAGTTTGGCGTTGGCTGTTGGATGTGGAGCACTGTTGAGGGATGCAACCGATATATCACCTACCACCCCTGTAGCGTTTCCTCCTGAGTCATAGAGATAACCCTGAACTTTCAGATTATCGGGTGTTACGAGATCACCGGACTTGTCGAGGGTAAACTGTCCGGCCCTTGTGTAAAAGTTTGAATTATTCTCCTTGACCATGAAGAACCCATCGCCGTCAATTGCCATGTCAAGGGCGCTTGCCGTTGTCTCAAAAGAACCCTGGGTGAAGAGGGGGGAAATATCACTCACGATGACTCCTCTCCCAATTTGTGAGTTGCCGGAGGTTCCTGTAATGGTCTGGCTCAAGACATCACCAAAGGCTACCCTGCTTGCCTTGTAACCAACTGTGTTCATGTTTGCAACGTTGTCACCTATTACCGAGAGAGAAGTCCCATTTGCATTAAGTCCGCTTATTGCTGAAAAAAGCATCTTTAAACACCTCCTTTCCATATCTCTTTAATCTTACCGAGGGAAACCCTCGTGTCGTTGTCAAGCACAAGATAAGTGATACCGTCCTTAAAGCTGATGCCCGTAACCATTGATAGTGTCTCTGTGGAGACAGGTACGGAATTCCCTTTAGCATCAGCGGCTGTGAATTCCATCGTATAAGGACCGTCGGGGAGGGGATTGCCGTTATTGTCAGTTCCGTCCCAGGTATATTTACCGCCACCGGCAGGCTGTTTCCCAAGGTCGATGGTTCTTACTACATCTCCGGAGGAGCTGTTGATGTTCAGTGTCATCTTTTCCACGTTCTGTGAGACCTCATAGGAGATTGCTGCAGAACCGTTAAGGTGCACATGATTGCCCTCTGTCTTCACCATCTTACCCATAAGGTTTGTGGCAAAGGCATTATTAAGAGAACCCTGATAAGAGAGAATGCTACCAAGTTTATCTCCAATATTTACCAGTTGTTCAAGGGAACTGAACTGTGCAAGCTGTGAAGTAAATGCGGTGCTGTCCATAGGCTTTAGCGGGTTCTGGTATTTCAGCTGGGTAGTAAATAGCCTTAAGAACTCGTCCTTTCCAATTGTTCCTGTTCCTGTTCCTGTCACTGCATTCATTCCTTGCCTCCTTCTGTCAGCGTCTATACGCGGATACTGACCGTGTATAGACTTTGGTTACTATGATTTGACCTCTGTGGATTTACTGCTATATCCTTTATAGTTTTCTGGTTATACTGGGCCTTCATCCATTTTTTATGGCCCCTGTTTTTCAGGAAGAGTGAAAAACCTCCCGGAGTTAACCCCACCTTTGCAAGGCTGTCGAAAAGCTGCGGCATGTTGTTCTGTAAGTTCATCAGACTCTTTATCTTTTCAACTCCCAACTCAGCCCTTACCTCACCGTCATGTACAGATACCTCGATATCTATCTTCCCGAGGCCCTCCGGCTCTATGGTGAGTTCAATGGAGGGGTTTTTATGAGAAGGAGTTGCCTTGTTTATCTGTGTGCCGGCCGTTTCCGGGAGCTTCTCCGGAAGGATGTTATCTCCTGTTTTGTGGGTATTGGAATTGCGGTTTGTGTGTTGGGAGGCTGCATCAGGTACATCAATTTTTTGAAAGATGACAGAGTTTTTGTTGTCAGGTCTGCTCTCTGTCCGCGAGGAGATATCAGTATCTTTTCTGTCCTGATGAAGTCCGGCTTTAAATCCGGAAGCATCTTCAGTAGTTTTGCCATCCGGGACTGGGTTGACCATGGCCCCTTTATCCGGTGTTGTATTGTTTTTACCGGCTCCTTCTGTTTTTTGTGGTCTTCCCGGCTGGCCTGTGGTATTGTTGATATCGGCTGGTTTATCCAGGTGCTCAGGGTTGAGCTTATAAGTTGCATAGGAGCCGTTTGTGGTTGGGAGTCCTTTCTTTGGCGAAAGAGATGTTGTTGCCTTGCCGGCCTCAGTGGTTGTTTCAGCGGAAGTTACTTGTGCCTTCTTCCCGGCCTTACCTATAATGTTTGCCGGGGTTTGGGTATCGGTAAGCCCTGTTTTGTCCTGAGAGTTTTTTTGGCTGAGGGTTGTATCAATACTGAGGGTTGCTTTAATAATATCCGACAGGAGCGGAGATTGTTTTTCTCCACCGGGGCCCGGCACAGTGATGTCCGGGGTTAAAGCTATACCCCCTGGTTCAGCAGTCTTCCGGCCTCCCAGAACATTTTCTGAATTCGGTGCGGAGATAGTGGACATAATAAAGGGCAGAAATACGGAAAAGGCTGCTGCCGAATCCACTCTTTTCTCTTTGGAGGAGGGGCCTTTCTTTTCAGTGTCCGGCGTACCCGGGACTATATTTACCGATGGAAGCAGCATTACATCGTTTAAGTTAGCAAATCATATGCCAGGCCTGGGCAGACCTTCCGGTTGGATAAAACGCTGTCTTTTCAATATCTTCAGGTTTACAGTGTTGCCGGTACAAGAAGATTTTTCCTTGGGAGGGGGAATTTTTTTCTCAGGAAGGTTTTTCTTTATCGTCTCTTTTTCATCTTTGCAATCAATTTTGCAAGCCCTGGTATCTCCGTGATCTTTTCAGTCAGTCTTGCAGCCTTTCGCGGGGCCATCATGGCAAGGACATTTGCAGCCTTTCTAGGTTTCATAAATGCAAGTACCTTTACGGCCGTCTTCTCATCAAGATCTTCCAGCCTGATTGCCGCCTCTTCCGGCTGCATCTTCTCATATGTCTTTACCACATGCTGAATCTTGTCTTTTTTTGTATTGTCTATCTCTGCAAGTATCTTTTCAACTCTCTCAAGAATGGATTGATATTCCTTTATCCTTGCCCTGATATCTTTTTCCAGTTCCTGAAGTGCTTTTTCCTTTCTCTGTAGCTTTTGCTCCTTCTGATCAAGTTCAGCCCCCTTGGTTTGAAGATATTGAAGGAGATCATCCTGTGAAAAGACAGGGGAAGGAGTTGCAATAATTATAGTCAGCAATGATATCAGGACGAATCCGGAGGTAAGCAGTGCCGGATGGAACGACTTAAATATATTCAGGAGTTTGTTCATCTCTTCATCCTTGTGGTGAATATGAAGTCTAACTCCTTCTGTTCCTTACGGTTATTTGCCTTTGTCTCATTCAAACAGAGTTTTCCCCTGAGGTTTTCAACGAGCATCTTCTCCTTATATGCCTCTATCAGCAGCTTCTGCGTTTCTTCAAGCTCTGCTATCTTTTTTATAATTGCCTCCCTCTGGTAGCCCATCCTTATGTTCATCTGTGAGAAATAGGAATGGAAGGTCTTGAGGGAGCCGGGATCTATGATATCCTGTACCTGGTGGTTTTTAAAGGTTTCAAGATTACCGGAAAGCTCTGTTTCCATGGCTTTCAGGCGTGCTTCTTCCTGATTAATGATGCCCTGGAGACGGTTTATCTCCATCTCGATCTCTTCTTTCCGCCACTCCTTTAATTTCAGGAGGTTGTTCAATGAATCTGATTTCATAGCTCTTCCGCCTCAAATAGGAGATAGAGGCCCTGGAGGCTGTCACCCATGTCCCGTCTGTCATTTATTCCCTGTTTCAGATATCCACGCAGTCTCTCTATCATCTTTATGGCCCTGTCAACCTTTGGATTTGTGCCCTCCTTGTATGCGCCGATGCTTATGAGGTCTTCATATTTCTTGTACGTGGACAGGTTTTCAATAAAGATCATTGCAAGCTCTCTATGTCTTTCGTCAACTATGTCCAGCAT
>QIJG01000256.1 GCA_003232715.1 Nitrospirota bacterium | reverse complement strand
CTCTGCACAACCACTGCCGGCTCTATTGAGAGCATGGGACAGACGGCAGTACACCTTCCACAGCGTTTGCATCTGTCGTCACGCCACCTGATTATATATGGAAAGTCCTTTATTGTTAACTCATAGTTGTGGTCCAACCTTGAAGCTGGTTCCATACTCTTACCTCCTCGGCACCGGGTGAGACAACAACCATATCGTACTTCATGGGGAATATATCATTGGAGCGCTCTCTGACGGGTATAGCCTTGTCAAGACCACACTCCTCCGACATAAGCGCAAATTTGCCCTTTGCTCCCCCGACAACCCCAGGCCTGAGCTTTTTTGAATCCTGAAGCATAAAACATGTACCGTCAGGTGTAAATCCTATCACGCAGTTAGGGCCGTCAATGCAGAGGGGCCTTAAGGATATCTTGAGAAACTCCACAGCCTGACTGTCCGGCCTCATCTCTATCTCCGATCTATTAAGAGGAGTGATAATATCTTTATAATATGTCAGGGGATAACCAAGACACCTGCATGTGTAATGAAGTATATGGGTAAAGACTTCACTGTCGCTGTTGTAACCCATATAGCCGGGAACCCCCCTGCTCATCAAAAACTCCCTTATCGGAATAAAGGCCGTATTTTCACCATTGGTCATGGACCCGTAACCCTGAATAAAGAAGGGGTGACATGCGTAGAGATTAATAGCGTAGTTCGTATTCTGCCTGCCCTGTGCAAGGATTATCCTGGCCTTGAGTGTGGAGGTATCAAGGCCGAAAAACTCGCCAAGCTGAAGCGGATCTCCCACCTCCTTCAGGGCAAGAATGTCCGGATAAAAAGAGAAGACAATAATTGACTCATCCCCCTCGCCCATCTTCCTCAGGGCAATCCTCGTACTCATCAGAAGGGCCTCTCTCTCTTCAGTGCCCTTCTCCCTGTACGCATCAGGATATTCATAGGCCCTTGCAAAATAATAGTCACGCCTTTCAACCCCTTTGACAGGTTTAATCTTTGGGGTCCAGGTATATTTGAGTTGAAAGCCGAGATTATCCATGTAACCGTCAAGGAGATGCAGACCGTCTTTTGAACAGATACCCGAGAGGATGGGATAGTCCTTCAACTCCTCAAATTCCCCGCCGAGATTCTTCAGGATAAGCCCCATCCCGGAGCCATCATGTCCCTCTTTCATAGTCTCAAGGGCAAGGATGTTCTCCATGGGAGATATATATTCCGATGATGTTATTGCCGACAGACGGCACATTTCAAAACTCCTCCGAGGGAAAATATGTCCCTGGTCTCTGGATAACGCAGAAGGGGATGGCTGTAACGATAGGCGGATTTTGCCGTCCGTAATAATAAAATTAATCCGGTGCTTTTGTCAAATAAACATTAAAAACAAGGGGTTGTCCTTACTTTTACCTCATCCCAGCATCAGAGGGCTCTTCAGAAACTCGCTTCTCTGTGCTGAGCGGACAGTCTTTTCGAGGAGCATTGCGATAGTTACAGGACCAACACCACCGGGGACCGGGGTGATAAAAGATGCCTTTTTCTCAACGGGTTCAAAATCAACATCTCCAACAATGCTTCCGTCATCGAGGACATTAATCCCTATATCCACAACCACAACACCCTCTTTGACCATATCTTCCTTTATCAAGCCCCGCACCCCTGTTGCCGTACATATGAGATCCGCCTGACGGGTAAAGGCACCCAGGTCATGAGTCTCCCTGTGACATACCGTAACGGTGGCTTCCTTTGCAAGCAGCATAAGTGAAAGGGGTCTGCCTACTGCAAGGCTTTTTCCCACAACAACTGCATGTTTCCCCTTTATACCTATGCCGTAATGCTCCAGAAGCCTTATAACACCAAAGGGGGTGCAAGGTAGAAAACTTGAGACCGTGGGCATGAACCTGCATTCGTAAAGCATTTCATAATATCCCTCCTTGAATATATATCCCTCCTTGAATATCTGAAGGGTGGATTCATCTGCAGCGAGCCGTCCCACCGAGAGGGAGCCAAGGCCGTCAATATCCTTCTCAGGGACTATCTCATTCACAATCCTCCTGGCATTAATCCTTCCGGGAAGGGGAAAGAGTACCAGAAGGCCATTGATCCTCTCATCGCTGTTTATTGAATGAACTACATTGACTATCTCATTCATGGATGCAGTTTCAGGGAGTTTAAATTGATATGTATCAACGCCAACCTTGCTGCAGGCCTTTTTGATAGCAAGAAAATACTGTCTTGAAGCAGGATGCTCGCCTATCAGCAGCAGTCCCAGTCCAACGGCTGTTCCATACTGTTGAAGTTTCCCGATATCTTCTTTAACTTTCTCCCTTATACTATCTGAAAGACTACGCCCGTCCATTATCCGTGCCATAAACCCTTCCTCCACTTACATGCTGAAAAATGAATAAAGTGCAACTTTTTATTTCCCTCTTTTCATAAAGCTACTGTCATGTCAACCTTGTTATGTCGGAGGATTGTCATTCCCGACTCGCTTCACTTGCGGGAATGACAGATAACCGCAGTTTATACACAGACACTACTTATTCTCCTACTTAAACAATGTATTCACTTTTTCATGAAATGCAATCATTGTCTCTCTCTGTTTTTCCCCTGAAACATCCCTGTTTTCAAAAAGAGAGACTATATTCTGCAATTCGTAATCTATATTCGCATGAAGCTCTTCTTTAAAGAGTTTCATCTTTTCAAGTTCATCCAGCACCTTATTGACTTCCGAAATGAAAGACCTGATATAAACATCATCATTGTTCCTTATGCACAACCGTCTGTGATAATCACCTGAGAGTATGATCCTCATCTCCGTCTTTAACCTTTCAAAGGGGCCTACAAAACGATGCGCAAAAAAGAGGGTTAAAAAAACCACAACAACCGCATAACCCGCGAAAACAATGATAAAGAAAAAGAGACCAAGTTCTATTTTCCCACCGAGCTCCCTGGTTAAATATGTTAAAAAAGCCATGGCAAGAAGTGACCAGAGGATTACGAGCGCAATCGAAAACCGCAGCTCCCTGTGCCTGAAGTATTTTCTTCGTATCTTCTTTTTCTTTTTATCCATTACTTATCCTTTACACCCAAATCCAGCCCGTCATAGAGATTCCTCTCAATCAGCATCTCTGCAATAGTCTTGCGGAATCTCATCATGTAGTCCATCTCACGTCTTATTTGACCCTCAAGGTTGGCTATCCGGGTATAAAATGGGGTACGGTCAATAAGATGTGTCCATTTTTCCTGAAAGGTTTTATTAAATATCCCGCAACCGGTAAAACTCTGCTTACCTTTAACGGGATGGTCGAGTCCTCCGGGAAAGCCATGAATTCTGCAGATAAGAGGCCTGTATTCGTAAATCCTGCAGCGCCCATCGTAGTTCAGGGGGCACATCATCTCCAGCTCTTCCTCCCTGCCCCTGTGTTTGTCCAGATCCTTCAGATAATCCCGCCCCCTTCTCATGCTTTCGTCCTTAATCTCAACGGGCAGTTTATCAAAGCCCTCAAGGAGACCAAAAGATTCAACTATTGTGTAGTGATAAAAGACCGTCCGGCAGCAGTTGTCGTTACAACCATCACAACTGAACCCGTAATAATCCGCTGAATCCCTGCAAACACTGTCAATTTCTCCATATATCCTAAAGAGTTTATCCATGAAGACTGCTGTATCAATTTTCATTAATGACCGCCTTCCGTCTCTTTGCAGTCCCCGCAGGGAAAATATATGGTGATGGCGTCCCTTATTTTCTTACTGCCTCCTCTTCAGTCCTGCCATAGGTCGTGTAGCCGGGAAGCTTTGTTGTCTCGGCAGCCCAGAGTCCCTCCCCGGTACAATAGAGTACAATGTCCCTCATAACGGTTCCTCCGTCAATTTCCTCAACAGGGCTGAAGCCATTGCCGCAATTCCCTCACCACGACCGACAAAACCCATACCTTCATTGGTTTTAGCCTTGATATTAACAACCCCCCCAGGCACACCTGCCCCCTCTATAGAACGGATCATCTCAGGGATAAAAGGGGCAAGGCGGGGTTTTTCCGTAATAACGGTCGAATCAATCCATGCTATCTCAAAACCGTTCATCCTGACAATCCCGACTGTGTACTTAAGCATCCCAAGGCTTGATGCATCCTTCCATTCGGGCTCTGAGTCAGGAAAGTGCTTTCCTATATCACCCATCCCCATTGCCCCTATAAGGGCATCAATTATGGCATGGACGAGTACGTCTCCATCCGAATACCCGATCAGACCCTTTTCAAAGGGGATCCCGACACCGCCAATCACAAGCCTCCTGTTGGAGACAAGCCTGTGGGAATCATATCCGGTACCAATACGCATAGCGGGTCAGGAACGGCTCTTCAGAAAGGTCTCTGCCACGGCAAGGTCTTCCCGGGTTGTAATCTTGATATTGGTGTATTCACCCTCTATCACCTTCACCCTGCCACCGTAGTGTTCAACCATGGCAGCATCATCAGTAAAATACATGCCAGAGCTCAGGGCCTCCGTATATGCCTCCATCAGGACTTTATAAGGAAATACCTGCGGGGTCTGAACAGCAAAAAGCGTCTCCCTTGCAAGGGTCTTTTTGACCATACCGTCCATGACCTCTTTAATTGTATCTTTTACGGCAACAGCAGTAACAACTCCGTCAAGGTCCTCAAGCGCTGCAATAGCATTACGTATTATCCCCGGGGTAACAAGGGGCCTTACACCATCATGCACCAATACGATACAGCCTTTCCGTTCAATCAGGCCAAGACCATGAAACACGGACTCCTGCCTCTCCTTCCCGCCCGGAGCAATCTTCCTGACCTTTGTGAAACCGTATTGCTCCACGATCTCAAGCGTCTTTTCCATCTCATCATTGCGCATTACAGGTATGACCTCAACTATCTCCTCAACGTCTTGCAGCGCGCTGAGTGTCCGGGCGATCACGGGCATCCCCTTCAGATTCAGGAGGGTCTTACCCTCCCCAAACCTCCTGCCTGAACCCGCAGACGGGACTATAGCAATAACGGGCTTCATCATCCCCTTTGCAATTTCAACTCTTCCCTTTCATGCTCATCCTTCGGCTTTGAAAAGATCATCCTGCCCGCGGTGGTCTGCAACACGCTCGTCACTGCAACGTCAATCTTCTTTCCTATAAACCTCCTGCCGTTCTCTACAACAACCATTGTCCCGTCAT
>QIJG01000234.1 GCA_003232715.1 Nitrospirota bacterium | reverse complement strand
TCAAGATGATCGAGGATAATACAGAAATTGCATTTCGAGAGGCAGTTATACATCGCTTTTTTGAGCTCATCAAGATTGAGGGATTTTAACTGATGTGGGTGCAGGAATTCATGTCTCCTGTGAAACCTGTCGGTAAATTCAAGTTTTTTGAATTGACTTAAGAATTGCAGGGCGAGGGTCAAAAGCAGATCCCTGAGATTCCTGCTGTCATTACAGTAAACAGGCGTGATTGATCTACCTATATTCTTCCAGTTTGAATAAACCAACAGAAGAAGTTCTGTCTTGCCGCATCCCTCAGGGCCGTAGATATGAAGAGATTTTCTGCAACGGATTTGCTCCGTTAAAGTCTTTAATTGACCTTCACGGCCGATCAGGTTTATAGAAGAAGACTGCATGGGACCTCCTGCGTTCAAACATACAGGAGTCATTAATCCCGATTTATCGGGACGGTTAATGGCGAACTCCATCGCCCTGTTTCCTGCTTACCGATAGAGGAATGAAGAATACAGGTAAATACCGGGTTTTATTTTAACAAAACAGACATTTTTTTTCATTTTTCACTGAACTGACTCATACTGATTACGGCATACTGTTGTGCATGGAAGATACAATACTAATCCCGCCTTACGGGACTGATCCTTCCGTGCACATTATCGATATAGACCGGAGTAATCACAATCTGTTACAATTTACTCAATGTCACCAAATTAGGACTTATCTTATGATAAAAAATCACATTAACCGTCAACAAGTCCATCGCGGCTCATTTATTTATATCGTGACCGCTATTTCTGCGTTGGGTGGATTGCTTTTTGGCTATGATACCGGGGTTATCTCAGGCGCTATTCTCTTCATTAAGAAGAGATTTATGCTCTCAGCGACTTTGGAAGAATTTGTCGTTAGTTTTGTCCTGGTAGGTGCGGTAATCGGTGCTGTTGTTGGCGGAAGACTGGCCGATCGTTTCGGCCGGCGCAGAGTCATCATTGTTGCATCTGCTCTTTTTGCCTGCGGCTCTCTTGGAACGGCACTGGCATTGAGTGTTGCCTGGCTGGTTGCCGGCAGGTTTGTCGTTGGTGTTGCCATTGGAATAGCCTCATTTGCTACGCCCCTGTATATTTCCGAAATTTCTCCTGAGGATATACGTGGCAAGCTGGTCTCCTTTAACCAGCTTGCGATTACCATTGGAATTGTCGTTTCCTACTTAATAGGTTATGCTTTATCCAGCAGTGGAAACTGGCGCCTTATGTTTGGCTTAGCGGCGATTCCTTCAAGCATTTTAGGCATAGGTATGTTTTTTATGCCGTCAAGCCCGCGCTGGCTTGTCAGCCGTGCCATGATGGATAAAGCGCGTACTGTGCTCGAACAGATACGCGGAACTTCCGATGTTGATGAAGAACTCCGGGGAATCCAGGAAGGCCTTGCTCAGCAAAGCGGCAACTGGAAGGCATTGGCAGGCCCGCTTCTAAGGCCGGCATTGATCGTCGGTATCGGTCTGGCGGTCTTACAGCAGATAACAGGCATAAATACCGTCATTTATTACGCTCCCACAATCTTCCAGTTTGCCGGATTCCAGTCAGCATCAACTGCAATTTTAGCCACTGTCGGCGTCGGCGTTATCAATATGGTCATAACCATTGTGGCAATGCAGTTGTTGGACCGGGTTGGCCGGCGGCCGTTGTTATTGATTGGTCTGGCCGGTATGATATTCAGTCTGGGAATGCTGGGATTTGCTTTTCAGTTGCCCAATTTGTCAAAAGCAATGGGGTGGGTAGCTGTAGGAAGTTTAATGCTTTATGTGGGTTCGTTTGCCATTGGCATGGGGCCTGTCTTTTGGTTGTTAATCTCAGAAATTTATCCGCTGAAGATCCGCGGTCTGGCAATGAGCATTGCAACTGTTGCAAACTGGGGGGCTAACTTTATTGTTGCCCTTACGTTTCTTTCCATGATAAAAATCCTGGGCAGATCCGGTACCTTCTGGGTTTATGCTCTGGTAGGGATTGTGGCTTGGCTGTTTTCTTATTTCCTCGTTCCGGAAACCAGGGGACGAAGCCTCGAGTATATAGAATCCCATTGGCGATCGGGAGGGCATCCCCGTCAGATGGGTAAAAAATAGTTTCATGAGCACATATTTTAAAGACCTTGAGGATTATGGAATCATCGGGAATCTTGAAACATGTGCACTGATAGGCAGGGATGGTTCAATAGACTGGCTGTGTCTGCCGTATCTGGAGTCTCCTTCAGTATTTGCAGCACTGCTTGATATGGAAAGAGGCGGGCATTTCCGAATAAATCCGGCAACAAAATACGAGTCATTCCAGTCTTACGTGGAAAATACAAATATCCTGCAGACTACTTTTACCACTCCTTTAGGCGTAGCCGTTGTTACGGATTTCATGAAGCCGGAAGGAAGAAAAGGTAACGTCTATGCAAGGGCGGTTTTTAGAAAAGTTGAATGTATAAAAGGAGAAGCAGAGTTGGAAATTAGCTTCAGGCCGCGTTTTGACTATGCTAAAGAGCTTCCCGGTTTTGAACTTACAGGAGAAGGAATTATTGCCCGGGGGGGAAATGAAAATCTATTTTTGCAATCCCCTGTTCCTTTAGAGATTCATGAGCAGGAAGCCCGAAGGGTGCTAACCCTGAAAGGCGGTAAAACCGCATGGTTTATCCTGCAATATAATCACTGCATTTCCATGTCCCCCAATGATTGTGAAGATCTGTTGAGAGAAACAAGAAGATTCTGGCACAACTGGGCTCATAAATGTTTACCCTCGGGATGTGTTCTTGACGGACCCTGGTATGATCTTGTAGTGCGTTCAGCCCTGGTGTTAAAGCTCTTGTCAAATCCGGAGAGCGGAGCTATTGCTGCAGCACCGACAACCTCTCTTCCCGAACACATCGGGGGGGTGCGCAATTGGGATTATCGGTATGCCTGGATTCGAGATGCTTCTTTTACCTCTCAAGCGCTTTTTCATTCGGGCCATGACAAAGAATCACAGGACTTTCGCAGATATATGAGCGGGATTCTCAGTCGAACGGAAGATCCCTCCCTGATCCGGATAATGTATGGCCTTAACGGGGAAGCAGACCTTGAGGAACAAATCGTGGAAAATCTTTCGGGATATAAGAATTCCAGTCCCGTAAGAATCGGAAATGATGCCGCTAAACACAGCAATTCACGGTAAAGGCAAAGAACAAGAATAGAGAAGGTTCTGAGCAAGGCAGAGGAAATAAAATTCGCAAAGGTATTGTGAGGGCAA
>QIJG01000071.1 GCA_003232715.1 Nitrospirota bacterium | reverse complement strand
ATTGCTGCTGTATCCATTTCGTCAAGCTCTCTTGTAGAGTTAGCACTTGCAGATATATAATCAATGTCGGCAATATCCAGGGAGGCTTCCCGGATGGCGAGTTTAATAGCGGTTGCAAGCCCATTGTCAGAGCTGAATCTTCTGTTGTTTTCAGAGGTAAAGGAGTTTCCATAGCCTGATACCTTTGCAAGAATGACAGCCCCTCTTTTAAGGGCATGCTCTTTTGACTCCAGGACTAAAACCGCAGCCCCTTCTGAAAGGATTGTGCCGCATCTTCTCGCATCGAAGGGACAACAGACAGGATCAGTACCGTCTGAGCCGGAGAGAAAGCCGAGCTTGTGAAAACCCATATATGTCTCCTCACACAGCTCTTCCACCCCACCTGCAAGAACTGCTTCAACCCTGTTTAACCTGATAAAATCAGCAGCATAGGTCAGGGCATCAAGAGAGGCACAGAAGCCTGTTGAGATGGTTGTATTAAAGCCCTTTATCTTAAAGCGGATAGATACCTGGCTTGCCGGGGAGTTTATCACAGTGTTTGGAAATAGTGAAGGATTGACATAGCGGGGACCTTCTCTAAGTCCTGCAAGGTCGAATTGTGCAATACTGTGAAGGCTTCCGAATGTCGTTCCTACCGAGACTCCGATATAATGCGTGTTTTCCTCATTGATATCCAGTCCGGCATCATCAATGGCAAGGCGGGCTGCCGAGGTTATGAGTTTGGTACTCCGGTCAAGGATTCGCAGGTCCTTTTTGCCGATATAGGTTTCCGGATCAAAATCAATCACCTCTCCAGCTACATGTACATTGAATCCCGAGGTATCAAACAGGCTTATCTCCTTAAATCCAGACTTACCCTGTCTCAATCCGGTCCAGTAGGAATCTTTGCCTATGCCGATTGGTGATACAATTCCTATGCCTGTGATAACTATATCTCTTTCTGTATCGTTAGTTGTCGGACTTTCCATATAGAGTTCTTCGTTTTTACCAATCAGAGCGCTTCAATAACATAAAAGATTATTACACCTGATTCTTCCCGTGATTCTGTTATTGCACTCTCCGGTATCCCGGCCTGCTTGAATATCTCCCCGAAATCTTCTTCCTTGCGCTGCAGGAAACCGTCCCAGTCGGTTAGCCAGTGATAGTCCTGTGGTCTGTAACGGCGTACATCCTTGAATGGAGCAATCAACTTCCCCCCGGGTTTCAGAAGTTTATAGAGGGTGTTAAACATTTTTACGAGGAAGTCACTGGGCAGATAGTCAAAAAAACCGGCACTGTAAATGATGTCCCTGGTCCCGAAGTCTTTCAGGGTTACTTCGTAGTCGAACATCCTTACGGCATTGTGCTTTCTGAATTCAATATGGGGCAGGGCACCAGTGTGATAAAGACGGCTGTATGAGAAGGAGAGTGCATCTTCATCATTATCCACACAGAGGATATCTGCCTTTGATTTAAGAATCTCGGGGGCGATCTCAACGAGTTCCCTGCAGGATCCACAGGCAATATTTAAAACAGACGGCATGGTCCTCTTTTTAAATTCTTCTTCAAGCATGTTCTGTAGCTTTCTTATCCGGTTTCTTACAGCAACGGCAAGTGTCGACTTCAGGGCAGCAAGGTCAAGATAGTATCCTATGCCATCAGACATGGGTATGTTTCTATATACGGTTTCAAGCGTTTTATGATCACCATGATAGCCTTGTGGCCATGTCCTCGCACGGTTATAAAGATAACCCTTTGAGAATATATGATTTGTCTTTTGATGGAATTGAGCCCTGTTATGTTTAATGGCCGATATATCCTTAATCCCATCTTCAAACCGCTCTGCCTTGAGCAGGAAGTCATCTGAAATCCGTTCGAGTATTCCAGGGGTATCATCATTGTCAACTGCTTGAGAATGTACTGTTTCTTCGAGGACCTGGAACCTTTCTATTAATTCTTCTGTGGCCTCTTCGATATAGCCTATCCACCGCTGCTGAATCTCTTTTTCATGGATATCAAGAAATTTTTCACTTCCAAAGTTGACGTTCTGTCCGCAATTCCAGCATCTTTCAGTATTGTTAAGGTTGAGGCTGTTACAATAGGGGCATGTTTTTTCAGAGGAGAGGTTGTCTTTGATATACTGCCACAGGGTCAACCTGGAAGATTTATCGAGGTTTATAAATCTCACAGCAATTCCATCTTCGTCTTTTCTGAGTATCATGCCGTCAATTTCAAAGTCACCAATGTTCGGCAGATGGGCCTTTAATCTGATTAGTTCATTTTCTGTTAAGTGTGATAATGAATTGAGGAAGGCGCCATTGAGTCCGAGATTTTTAATTTCAGCTTGTTGATGCACATCCCCGGAATTGTAACCTGATAAAATCGTAGCCGGAATCCCGGCATTACACCTTACGTCAAAACGTAGCATAGCCGCCTCCTTTAAACTGGATATAATGCCTATGCTTGCATTATATATGAAAAATTAAAAACTTGTCTAATAGTCTGGCATGGCCGGGTAGATAAAATGCCATAATCATGACTTGACTATCATTCCATCAAGCATCCTGATTATCCTTGTGCATTTCCGGGCAAGCGCATCATTGTGTGTGACTATGACAAAGGTTGTCCCCTTTAAGGAGTTAACTTCGGTGAGGAGATTGAAAAGGTCATCACCTGTTTTTGTGTCGAGATTGCCTGTTGGTTCATCAGCAAGGATAACCGCAGGTTCCATAATCAGAGCCCGTGCCACTGCAACGCGCTGCTGCTCACCTCCCGAGAGTTCCCCGGGCCTGTGTGAGATACGACCATGAAGGTCGAGGTCCGTTAGTATTGAAGTTGCCCGTTCTTTTATTACGGATTGGTTTAATCCGCTTATAATCCCCGGCATCATTACATTTTCAAGGGCGGTAAATTCAGACAGGAGGTGGTGAAACTGGAAGACAAATCCGATTCTGTTATTCCTGAACGAGGCGAGGGTCATATCGTCAAATGAGAAAACATCATCATTTCCGTACAGGACTACTCCTTCAGTAGGCTTGTCAAGGGTGCCGAGGATATGAAGGAGGGTGCTTTTACCCACACCGGATGCACCTACGATTGCAGCCATTTCCCCCTCTGCTATCTCAAGATCAATTCCCCTGAGAACCTCAAGGTCTCCTGCAGGTGTATGAAAAGATTTTTTCAGACCTCGGATATTGATGAGGGGCATTCTATCTGTCCGTTATCTCCTTTTTGATTTTCCTTACCTTTTCTGTCTGTTCCTTCAGTTTTTCTTTTGTTTTTTGGATTTCGTCAGCCTTT
>QIJG01000318.1 GCA_003232715.1 Nitrospirota bacterium | reverse complement strand
AGGATGATCCTTTTATATCCATAGACAGAGATGGCGTTGGCGCCCTCATGCGAATAGCCGTTGACAAGGGCAGGAAGGTCAAGAAAGGTCTCAAGTTAGGTATATGCGGTGAGCACGGAGGAGAGCCGAAATCCGTTGAGTTCTGCCATCAGCTTGGACTAAATTATGTAAGCTGTTCTCCTTTCAGGGTACCTATAGCAAGATTTGCTGCTGCACAGGCTGCGTTAAAGGAGTAGACGGGAAGAATCTAAAAGTCCTGATTACCGGAGAGGTACAAAATGAAAAAGACGATTGTTTTATTAATGCTTTTAGGACTATTTACAACAGGCTGTGCAACAAGGGAGTACGTGGCCAAACAGGTTGAGCCTGTACAGAAAAAGGTTGATACTGTTAAAGACGGGGTTGATGCCCTTAACAAGAGGATAGACTCAATGACTCAGAAGCTCGATTCCCTTGACAGCAGGGTTACAGTGCAGGAGGGGGATATTAAGGAAGTAAAGGCACTGGTACAGGAGGCAAAGGCAATTGCCCGGAGGGCTGAGGGCAGGGCAGACGAGGCTTACAAAAAGGCAGAGGATGCCCTGGAAAAGGCCGAATCAGCAATGCGCAGGGCAGAAGCAGCACTGCAGAAGGGATTGAAGAAATAGATTAACCCATGAATTATACGAATTCCGGATTCCTGTTTTTACAGGAATCCGGAAACAGTCTTGACAGCTTCCATGGACACCTGCTACATTAAGCATACCAAATCTTTTGATAACTCCACTTTTTGATAGCTTATTAAACCAGTAAATAAATGCTTAATATTCATTCTGACTTTATTTCAGAATCTCTGAAAAGCAATATGTTGCAAGACGCAGTCTGTTGCATGATATATTGTAAGCTGAAATTGGAGGCAAGAAATGAAGATCAAAGTTTATCTGGAACCAAGCGATGAAGGAGGTTATACCGCTATTGTTCCATCACTACCAGGTTGTATATCTGAAGGTGATACTAAAGAGGAAGCAATAAAAAATATAAAAGAAGCAATTGAACTTTATTTAGAACTTTATTTAGAGTCTGTTGAGGATGATGTGATAACTCTTCCTGAGGCTGAGGAATTAGAGTTAGCAATATGAGCAAGAGTCAGAAAATAAGGTAGGGTCAAAGAATGGGGAGTTACCGGCATCAGGTAAAACAATTAGAGATATAATCAAGGAAGAATGTAAGAAGAGACCGGAATAAAGTGAGCCAAACCCGTGCATTAATAGCCTACAGGAGCATAGAGGAACTGGGCTTGTCTCCGGCTGAAATAGCGAAACAGTTAGGTGGTGACTACGTCCACAGTTACACGTGCATTCGCGTGAGGTGAGAAACTTTATAATGCATAAGTTTTGCATAGTATGCATCAACGTTGTCCCGGAAGTTGTTATTCTGCAGGTGGAAGCAAAGGTTGTTTCATCCAGTATGAAAATGATGAAGAATGACAAAATGGAAACTAAAAACGAAACCCAAGAAAATGATGCTGGAAAATCTGCAATGGAATGGTATGTAAAAATATCTGCATCTGCACTAGCCATATCTTTAGGGATACTAATGATAGTTATATCCCTTCCAGATATATCCGTAATTGACGTAAAGTGGAATACTCCGCTATCGCAACTTGGATTGGCATTGATAATAAGTGGCCTGACTTACATAACCTTTCAGCATGTGTTTGATCGGGGGAATAGAGAATTTACTGAGTCAACAGTAAAAGATGCTGTATCCGATATTTCTCAAATGTTAGAGGAAGTGGAGGAACAGCTAAATGATCTGACAAAACAGAACAAGATTCTGCATGGAGCATTTAACAACAACATTATTCAAATTTATGCGAAAAGGTCGGAGGGATTACAAGATATTCAGGATGATATAAGAAAATCAAATAATGTAAAGATCATGGGGATTTCATTGCGCGCATACTTTAACCCGGCAGAAAAAAGTTTTGTTGAAATGGAGTCTGTATTAGACAATATATCAAACAATGATGAAAGAAAGATTCAGATACTAATCATAAATCCTAATTGTGAACAAGCCGCCATCAGAGCAGAACGGGAGTCCGATGAGGATTTTAGTAATCTTAACCCATATGAGGAAAGTGGTTTGTATTCCGATGTTTGGCAGACAATTAGATATCTTTCAAAAAAACAGAAAGAAGGTCGGGTAGAAGCAAAGGTTTACAATAGTGCTCCATCTTGTTTCCTTGTTATTACTGATGAGCACACCTATGTAGAACAATATCACTATGGTATAAAGAGGTCTGGGCTTGTTGGAGGTAACTTCCCTTTGCTTAAGTTTCCAACAACGATAAAACCAGGACGAAAGCTAAATGAATCAACTATCTCAGAGCACCTAAATGGTCACTTCGATTATGTATGGGATGATTGCCATAAACGATCATTACCTCTCAATTATCTTTTAGATCTACATATGGTCGGCACTTCTAGAAGTGCTTGGGAATGTGGGATAGTCAATATATTTCAGAGTAGATCTATTGCCAAAGATAGGATAAAAGTCTTAATGAAAAACGAAAAAAAAGAAATTAGACTAATTGGGATATCGCTTAGAGACTTCTTTCATGCCGGCAACGATTACTATACGGTGCTTCGTGAAATTTCTTCAAATAAGCATGATGATGGAAATATTAGTATTAAAGCCCTGCTGTTGGATCCATTGTGCGAGCAAGGAGTATTGAGATCTCAGAGAGAAGAACCAGGGATTGAAAGAGGTAACTTATATAGTGAAGTGGTAACATCACTGCGCAGCATAGATAGGTTAAAGGAAAATGGGGCGCTTATTGATGTGCGTTTATATCAGGCGTCTACGAACTGCTTTGCTATTCAAGGCGATGAAGGTGTGCTTATTGAACAGTACCATTATGGTTCTGCTGAACCTGATGCAACAATCTTAGGTGGGAAAATACCTCTTCTGGAATTTCACAAAAAATCACCGACTTTCCAAGAGATAAAGGGGCATTTCGATTATATTTGGGATAAAGCATCGATCAATATCGAGGAATGGAGAAAATCATCAGGCGAAAATATTCAACAAGATAATGCATATTAACCTGGCAAATAAATAGGGTGACACCGGACGGAAATGAACGGTTGAATCCTCACGAATAAAATTCAGCTTTTGATGGAGATGATGATGCAAGTAGTACTTCTGCACCTTAGTGATATCCATATCAAAGCACATAAGGACCCCATCTTAAAAAAAGGAAAAGATATTGCTGCCTGCATCTATTCATCTCTTCCTTCGGCTTCTCATGTCTTCATCGTGGTATCAGGCGATGTGGCTTTTTCTGGAGAGGATTTTCAGTATGCTTTGGCCACAGACTTTCTCAGGGAGATTCAAGCTGCAATTCAAAAAGAAACGTCGAATCCAGTATCCTTTATAGTTGCCCCTGGGAACCATGACTGTAATTTCAAGCAGAACTCTGGGGCACGAAAAATGCTGGTGAAGAGCATCGAAGACTCCGATGCTCCTGAAATTGACTCTTCCATAATAGACACTTGCACATTTATTCAAAAGCCTTTTTTTGAATTCAGGAGGGTTCTGGAAGAGAATGAGGCTGCTGTTGATGATTCGCTCTGGCGTTCAAGCCGCTTTGAAGTTGAGGCACAGATTCTCACATTCGAGTGTTTGAATATTTCATGGATTTCGAATTCTCATGAAACTCCAGGCTATCTGTATTTTCCCGTTGACCGGTATAAAGGAAATCAAACCAATGATGTTGACATCCGGTTCTTGGTGTTACATCAACCGTTGAATTGGTTTAGTCAAAGCATCTATCGCCAGTTCAGAGAGTTCACTCGTCAAATATCAGATATTGTCATTTCTGGTCATGAACACCAAGGCAACGTGGGGATTATTGACGAGGCTGAAAGTGACAAAAGCACCTTTGTCGAGGGGGGTGCCTTGCAGGGCGGAAAAAACCTGTTGGATTCGTCTTTCAACGTTGTGGTCATTGACCTTGTCCATAGGCAGTTTAAATCTACCCGGCATTCTTGGGATGGAGCCAGATATGTCTCTAATGAAGAGGGATCCTGGCCAGAATATCATAACCTTCCAGCCAAGAAAAACAAGCACTTTACCATCTTAGAATCCTTCCAAGGGATATTAGATGACCCCGGTGCATTCTTCAAGCACCCAGGAAAGTCATACCTCACACTTGGTGACATCTTCATCTATCCCGACCTTAGGAAAGTAAGCAACGGATATGGGTGTAGCCATAGTATAATGTACGAAATTTAAGCGAATGCGACTCCATACTGAGCGATCTTACCCCAAAATTGTTCCCACCGATTTGA
>QIJG01000053.1 GCA_003232715.1 Nitrospirota bacterium | reverse complement strand
CCTCCTCCCCTGATGATGCCCTGCGATATATTTTCAAGAAAAAAGACTGGATAAGAAAATATAATATAGTGCTTTCCCTTGCATCTAATCCTAAAACACCCATTGGAGTCTCAATGCCTTTGATAACTCGCTTGAGGATACATGATCTTATTATCCTTGAAAAGAACAAAAACATCCCCGAGGCTGTCAGGAATGCCATAAAAAAGTATATTAAGCTGCGGAAAAAGTAGACCGCAGAAATCACAAACGATTATCAGGGGGGGAAGTGCAGGTAATACCGGAATTTGTCAGGTCATCCACCTGGGAAAAAGTCCTGAACTTTATAGCAACAAGTGATGAGGCCGCCCCTTATCTGCTGATGGACAAGGACGTAGTCAGGGAAAAAGCGTCCGTTATCGGCAAAGGGATCCGTAATTGCCGTGTATACTATGCTGTAAAGGCAAACCCTCATATCGAGATTGCCGGATTACTCGACAGGCCCGGCATGAACTATGAGATTGCCTCTGAAGGCGAGCTGAAGATACTCTCCGCACTCGGGGTAAAACCCGGGAGGATTATATCGAGCAATCCGGTTAAAAGTCCTGCTTTTATCAAGCATGCAGTAGATTATGGTGTAGATTATTTTGCCTTCGACTCTGTGGCGGAAGTGGATAAACTTGCAGCTTATGCTCCGGGGTGCAATGTTTATGTGAGGCTGACGGTACCCAATGAGGGTAGTGAATGGCCCCTGAGTAAAAAATTCGGTATCGAGCCTGATACGGCAGTCGAACTCCTCTTGTATGCCCGGGAAAGGAAGCTTAATCCTGTCGGCATAACATTCCACGTAGGGTCTCAGTGTACGAATATATATAACTGGAGTATGGCCCTCGATAAGGTGAGCTCAGTCTGGAGCAGTGCCGAGAGTGTGGGAATAAGGCTTAAAGTCCTGAATATAGGCGGAGGGTACCCGATCAGGTATACGAAAGAGGTTATTGACATACAGAGTATTGAGGAGATGATTGATACCCTTATTATTCCCTGAAGATATTCAGGTGCAGTTGGAACCGGGCCGTGCAGTAGTTGGAGATGCCGGTGTATTTGTCACTTCCGTTATCGGAAAGGCCAGGAGAGAAAACGTTAACTGGTTATATATTGATGTTGGGGTATTTAACGGCCTTATGGAGAGCATTGGCGGTATAAAGTATAAATACATAGTCGGCAGCCGGGCTGAGACACAAAAGTGGACAATAGCTGGGCCAAGCTGTGACAGTTTTGATGTTATAGCCCATGAAGTTGAATTGCCGGAACCGATGATTGGAGACCACCTGCTGATTCTTTCCTCAGGAGCCTATACAATATCCTATGCATCTGAATTTAACGGATTTCCCGTACCGAAGACTATCCTGATATGAAGATAGCTTCTCGCAAAGGCGCTAAGCTCGCAAAGACCGCAAAGAATGCTAAGAAAAGTGTCTGTTTATAATTTCTCTTTCGGTTAGATTCTAAATAAATATATTAATCGTCTCAAAATAGTGTGGACATATTATTTAAAAAATCCCTCCCAACCTCCCTTTGCCCCTCTTTGGCAAAGAGGGGCAAGGGGAGATTTTTAGATTGATGTCGGTTCAATTATGAGACTTTTAATACTTTATACTTTTTAGCGAACTTTGCGCCTTTGCGAGAGAATGTATTAAGAGAATATGAAGACTGCTTCTCGCAAAGACCGCAAAGAACGCTAAGAAAAGCGTCTGACGGACTAACTCTAATTATGCTTTTTTGCGAACTTGGCGCCTTTGCGAGAGAATATTTTTAAGAGAATAAATTAAAGGAGGTTTTTACATGATCAGGTTTTTTGAGAAAGACCCCTACTCACCGATTCAATATGTCTATGATGTGGAAAAGATACTTTATAAGGGCAAAAGCCCTTTTCAGGAGATAGTGGTAATCGAAAACCCCTTTTTCGGCAGGATGCTGATCCTTGACGGGGTCGTCCAGTTAACTGAAAGGGACGAATTCTTCTATCATGAAATGCTGGTGCATGTGGTCATGCATGCCCACCCGGAACCAAAGCGGGTTGTAGTAATCGGAGGCGGGGACGGCGGGGCCGTAAGAGAGGTACTCAGACATGAGACTGTGGAAAAGGTATTCTTTGTGGAGATTGACGAGGAGGTCATAAAAGTATCGAAAAAATTCTTCCCTACTGTTTCATGTGAACTGGAGAACAGCAAGGTGGAGATAAAATGTATGGATGGGTCTGAATTTATCAAAAGCAGGAAGGGAGACATTGATATTGTAATTGTCGACTCGACCGATATAATAGGTTTTGCAAAAAGTATCTTCACAGTTGAATTCTTTAAATCCGTTAAAGAGAGTCTCGGTGATAACGGAATGCTTGTAACCCTCTCAGAGTCGTTGCACTTTCACAGAGACATGGTGCTTGGGGTACAGGAGACCATGAGACTGGTATTCCCCGTTGTAGACCTCTACACTGCCCCTATTGCCACCTATGCGGGTAACTGGTGGACATTCTCTGCCGCCTCAAAGGCTCTCGGCCTGAGAGAAATGAGAAAACCCGGCATCTCCGGGCTCAGGTATTACAGCGACGAGATCCACCGGCACGCATTCCTTCCCCCCCGAATGTATGAGAAATTATTAAAGAAAAGCCTGAACTGGTGATGCAAACGGATAAAAACCTCCATTTATCTCCGGATTCCGGATAGAACTATGATTCACGTAATTTCAACACAACCTGTGCATCGTTCCACGTAAGCCATTTACTTTTCGGGTTCCTCAGCAGATAGGAGGGGTGGAAGGTCGGAACAACGGGGATTCCCTTATACCTGAACGTCTTTCCCCTCACCCTGGAAATGCTCCCTATATCACCGAGCAGAGCCTTTGTTGCTACTGAACCAAGGGTCATGATAACCGCCGGCTCTATAATCCCGATCTGTTTTTCAAGAAAGGACATACAGGTCTTTATCTCGTCCTCCATGGGATTACGGTTTCCAGGAGGCCGGCATTTGACAGTGTTGGCAATATAGACTTCCTCTCTACTAAAACCCATCTTCTCTATAAGACGCGTGAGCAGCTCACCAGCCCTTCCGACAAAAGGCCTCCCCTGCCTGTCCTCCTGCTCTCCGGGGGCCTCACCGACAAACATTAGCCATGCATTCGGATTACCCTCGCCAAATACGAGGTTCGTCCTTCCCTCGGAAAGACGGCACCTCCTGCAATCTCCTATCTCAGCCCTCAGCCTCTTTAACCCTTCCTCCTTATGCAGACAATCACCGCCATTAGATACAGTCTCCGGTATATCAACTGCAAGCCTGTCAAAACCGAGAGCCTCGTAAAACCGAAAGAGCATCCCGAGTTGAGAAATATTTATGTCCCTCACCGTTCCCCCCATTTCAGTTTCTCCCTCAGGACCTGAAAATAGTCCCTCTCGCCGGGAATAAAGAGACGTGTCTTGTGAGGTGACTTTTTGACCTTAACCACATCTCCCTTTTTGAGTGAAACCCCTATCTGTCCATCAAGTGTAAGAAATACATCCTCACTCTCCGACTTGAGGCCCACCTCTATCAATGACCCTCCTGAGAGCACAATGGGTCTGTTTGTAAGTGTATGGGGACATATGGGTGTGAGCACTATACAATCAAGGACAGGATGGACAATCGGTCCACCGGCGGACAGATTATATGCAGTTGAACCGGTTGGTGTTGACATTATCAGGCCGTCTGACTTAAAGGTAGTAACATACGAGTGATCAACCTGGGTCTCAAGGTCGATTATCCTTGCAAGCGCGCCTTTTGTTATAACCAGATCGTTTAAGACCGTATAAGTTGTTATGGCCTCACCGTTACGCATAATATCGGCCTGGATCATAATCCTCTCCTCAACAGAGCACTCACCCCTAAGCATCGTCTCGATAGCTGTAAAAAGATCCGACCGGTTGACCTCTGTAATAAACCCGAGGCCTCCCAGGTTCACCCCAAGAATAGGAAGGCCTTTTTCAGCCACAAGCCTGGCAGCACCAAGCATGGTCCCGTCACCCCCAAGCACAACCACAACATCCACCAGTTCAGGCATCTCTGAACGTGAATACCCCTTTATACCCATTACGTCTGATGTCTCCCGGTCAATGAAGACATTAAACCCCTTTCCTGTAAGCCAGGGAATAAGCTCTTTCAGTATCTCGGGGGGTTCCGGCTTGCCGGGTTTTGATATTATCCCTATATTTTTCATCACTCCATCACTCCATCACTCCATCACTCCATCACTCCATCACTCCATCACTCCATCACTCCATCACTCCATCACTCCATCACTCCAT
>QIJG01000275.1 GCA_003232715.1 Nitrospirota bacterium | reverse complement strand
GCGATGGTTTCAAGAGTCTGGCCGAAGGCGACGTAGTAAGCTTTGATGTCGTTGAAGGCGATAAGGGCCCTAAGGCAACAAACATCGAAAAACTGTAAATCCGGAGAGCAGGCCCCGGGTAACGGGGCCTGCTTTTTCAATAAGCCACTGAATCTTCTTGCTTCTCGATTTTTGACTCTGAACACTCTTTAGTAATTTGATTGTTGAATTTCCACTTTAATAATCGTTGTTTAGAAAAATTAACTAATCAGGTGAGGCAATTATGGCAATGCGTTCTCCCATGTACAAGAACAATAAGCGGAAAAAAGAATTGTCACGACAGAAAAAACAGGAAGAGAAAAGACTGAGACGCCAGAATAACGTTAAAGAGCCTTCTCAAGACCCTGAAGGAGCTGAATCGACGAAGACTGAGCTGGAACCATCCGGGGATACATCTGAAATAACGGGTAATATAGAGGATTAATCTGTTTTGGAGTAAAAAGGTTTAAAAGAAAAGAATTATGATAAATAATTATACAGCAGGCGGACATATTGAGGCATGGTGTACAAAGTGCAGACTGGAATTAGGCCATACAATTGTTGCCATGGTTGCTAATGCCCCCAAAAGAGTTAAATGTAATACCTGTAATTCACAACACAATTTTCGCACTAAACCATCTAAAAAAAAGAGGATAAGGACAAAAAACTCCCTTCAAAAAGTAAAAGTTCAGGAAATAAATTACGATGAGTGTATAGCCCGATTAACAGATAGTGATCTTGCCAATGCCACAAAATACAGGATAGAAGGAAGTTTTAAAGAAAATGAGATAATAAACCATCCCAAGTTTGGGATCGGAATAGTTTCATCTGTAATTCAGATCAATAAAATAGAAATTCTCTTTAAAGATGGCCCCAAGCTGCTCGTCCAAAACAGGAAATCAGGTCTTGGAGCTTAGCTTTTCAGCCACATCTTGATTAACCTCAGAAAATACCTTATTCATCCGAAAAGCTCCTTAACCTTCTGCCCTATATCCTCAGCCTTCATGAAGACTGTACCAACCAGAAATGCATCCACACGGGTATTTGCAAGAAAATCCAGATCCTCACGTCTCTCTATTCCGCTCTCGCTTACCACGGTCTTTTCCCCAGGAATATCCTTCAGGAGTTCCAGGGTTGTGTTGAGGTTAATCTCCAGTGTCCTGAGGTCACGGTTGTTTATGCCGATGACCGGGACATCAATGAGGAGGGCTGTGTCAAGTTCTTTCCAGTGACGAACCTCAAAAAGGACTGAAAGACCAAGCTCTCCGGCGAGGTGAAAGAATTCTTCAGTCTGTGACCTGCTAAGCATTGCAGCTATAAGCAGGATTGCGTCAGCTCCGTAGGCCCTGGCCTCGTACACCTGATATTCATCAAAGATGAAATCTTTCCTGAGGACCGGCAGTCCGGCAAACTCTTTCACAAGGGGGATGTACTCAATACTGCCCTGAAAAAAATCCTCCTCAGTAAGGACCGATATGGCAGAGGCCCCGCTCTTTTCATATATCCCGGCAATACCTGCCGGATCAAAATCCTCCCGTATCAGGCCCTTTGACGGCGATGCCTTTTTTATCTCGGCAATAAGCCGTAACCTTTCCCCTTTGGGCCTCCTGATGGCTGAAGAGAAGTCCCGTGGGGCAGGGGCATCAAGTGCCTTTGTCCTGATCTCAGCAAGTGGAGTCTTTGCACTGCAGGCATTAAGCCGTACTCTCTTTTTCTCAATAATCCTTTCAAGTATACTCACAAACCCCCTCCCCGTCCTGTCAGGTCTCAATAATTAAAAATCCTTTCCAACCATCTCTGTAACAGATGTCACGTCCCGGATAAACGAGACCACCAAATTAAAAGGATACTTCTTCTGCATTTTTAAGTCAACACGGGATTTGTATCTCAAGTCGTATACCAACAGTTTTTAAATACCTACCTCAATCCCGGATGAATCATCCGTCCGAGGTCAAAGTTTCATATGCAAGGAATGCTCTTCTACAGGACTTGAAATTTTTTTTGGGGGAACTTCTGTTAACTGTCCCTGAGGCTATTTCAAGGTTTTTTTCACTGTGAATTGCTGAGAGCGTTCAATTACTGTTAAAATAGCATTTGTTTACTGCAACTGTTGTTTAAAAGGCCCTTCCCCAACGGGAGAGAGCCATTAAAAATTTAATATAAAGGAGGGGGCATGCCACATCAAAAGGTTCTTGCCTTTGTTCTTGCAGGCGGCAAGGGTGAAAGGCTCTTTCCCCTGACGGCCTTTCGTTCAAAACCAGCAGTACCTTTCGGAGGACGTTACAGAATTGTCGATTTTGTCTTAAGCAATCTTGTGAATTCACAGATATTCTCTATCTATCTCCTTGTCCAGTACAAATCCCAGTCTCTTATAGAACATATCAGACAACACTGGGTTATGTCACCAATTGTGAGAGACCACTTTATAGCTGTAGTGCCCCCACAGATGAGGATGGGACCTGAGTGGTTTCAGGGAACCGCGGATGCCATCCTGCAGAATATTAACCTCATCACACAACAGAATCCCAGACTTGTTTTGGTATTCGGAGCTGACCATATCTACAGAATGGACATCAGACAGATGATGGATTTCCACCTTGCCAATGACGCCGATGTAACAGTGGCTGCAAGACCGGTACCTATTGAAGAGGCGTCATCCTTTGGAGTTATTCAGACAGATGCAGACAACAGAATTGTAGGCTTCCAGGAAAAACCTAAAAACCCTACACCCATGCCCACTGACCCGACAAGGGCTTATGTCTCAATGGGAAATTATATATTCAGCAAGGACGTGCTTATCAATGCCCTTGTCGAGGCACAACAGAAAAAGCATCATGACTTCGGTGCACATATCCTGCCGGATCTCGTTAAGTCGGGCAAGCTGTTTGCCTATGATTTTGCCACCAATACAATCCCCGGGACAAGACTATACGAAGAGACGGGATACTGGAGGGATGTCGGTACAATAAAAGCACTTTTTGAAGCCCATATGGATATGCTTGGAGAGGAACCAAGATTTGAACTCAACAATCTTCAGTGGCCAATCTATCCATCAGGTCAGAAGGCCCCGGCCTCCAAGATATTAAAAGCAGAGATTATCAACAGTATGATCTCCGAAGGTGTAACCATAAAAGATGCGGTAATAAAAAACTCCGTTATACGGACCGGCGTGGTGATTGAAGAGGATGTGGTTGTGGAGGATTCCATCCTGATGGACAATTCCGTTCTGAAGAGGGGATGCCATCTGAAGGGGGTTATAGTGGATAAACTGAACAACATAAAGGAAG
>QIJG01000055.1 GCA_003232715.1 Nitrospirota bacterium | reverse complement strand
CGCCTTCTCCGTTATGCCTGGCTGGATGACACCTTTATCAACAAGGAACTCATCCTGCAGGGCTATGCCTTTGCTTACACCAGATACCCCTTTCAGTATCTTAAAGCGTTCCGGAGATATGAGAGGGAGGCAAGGGATAAGGGGACAGGATTATGGGATGAAAGAAGACACTTTGCCTGGGAACGGGAGTATAAGAAGAACCTCGAATTATCAAAGACTTGCGGACAGGAGGGGACAATCTGTCCCGGGACTGCGAGAAAACAGACCGGTCAAATAAAAACAGTCCGGTTTTTTGTCAGAAAAGCCCATGATATCGGTGACAGAGTCTTTCTAAACAGTGAGAGGGACTTCAGGCATGAGAAGAACTTCACTGTCATGATAATGAAATCGCCCGGCTCAGCTTCCATTGACATTGTAAACGCCTTTCAGGGCAAGGCCGTTGATGTAAAAGGGGAGATAAAGCAGCTGTATAACGGCAGAGCTGAAATCATAGTTTACGACCTGTCCCGGATATCCATAGTGCAGCCCTGATTCTGTGTATAAATTACGGTCATCGGTTATTACCGCAGGAGAAGCGGGTCTTTGAGCCCAGCCTCCGAAAATCCTTTTTCCCTGAATTTGCAGCTATCACATCTCAGGCACGGTCTGCCCTCAGGTGCAGGGTCATAGCAGCTCCAGGTAAGGCCGTAATCAAACCCGAGCTCCATACCCCGCCTGATTATCTCCCCTTTGGTCAGATGCAACAGCGGGGCCAGGATACGGAATCTCAGTTTACCCTCAACAGAGGCCTTGGTTGCAAGGTTTGCCATCTCCTCAAAGGCCTGGAGATATTCAGGTCTGCAGTCAGGATACCCGCTGTAATCCACTGCATTGGCACCAATAAAAATATCCCCTGCCTCAAGCACCTCCGCCCAGCCAAGGGCAAAGGAGAGGAAGATGGTATTCCGGGCCGGGACATAGGTGATGGGGATTGATGATTGATTGATCTCCAACTTCCGACCTGCAGCCTCAGCCTTGTGCTTCGGTACCTCGATCTCACCGGTCAGGGCCGAGCCACCTATCTCCCGGAGGTCAAAACGAATTACAAGATGCCTTTCTGCACCCAGGGCATCTGCCACCTTTTTGGCATCTGGCTGTAATCAAAAGTGAGGGTATAACACTCATAGCCCTCGGACCTTGCAATCGCAAGGGTTGTGGAGGAGTCTATCCCGCCGCTGAGAAGTATGACAGCCTTTTTCATATTTAAGAAATTCTATCTACTCTAAGAATTTTTATCCGCAGATTACACAGATTACGCAGATTAACCTTGAAAGACTCAAAACTAAAATAAAAACATTGAAAGATGTCACCCTGAATTTATTTCAGGGTCTCTTTTTTATTGATCTTATTTTAAATCTGAGAAATCTGCGTAATCTGCGGATGACTAAGCTTTGTCCTGCTTCATCTCAAAATATATCATCACCGGTATCAGGTTTTCCATCCGGACCCGCACTGAAGAGTCTGTATCCATTGCCGGTAAGCAGATAGACGTAACGGTTTCCCCAGGGATCCATTGCATTGTCGACCGGGATATTCTTCGGATAGTATCCGGTCTTTATCCTGTATGCTTCAACAGACAATCTGATAAACTCTAATTTATTGGAGGCCTCGAGTCTGTCAACTAATGGAATGTTTCTGATGGTAACGGGTGCAAAAGAGACGATAAAGCCAAGGATTATAAGTAACGGAATAAGGTAAGTCATTACGATTGACAGGTTTCTCTTTTTTACAGGTTCTTCTGCAACCTCTTTAGCCTCTTCAATGGGGGCAATCAGACCTTTTTCCAGTAATGAAACAAGGGTTTTGGAGATACTGAAATCATCCTTGCCCGAGAGTTCAATTATGGTGCTTACATCGTTTTCGCCATCTACGAGATTCAGTGCCTCCTCTTCCTCCTCCGAGAGTTCAGCTTCCACTGATTTGTCTACCTTCTCAAAAACAGTGTCAAGAGTGAGTGTCCCCTCGATAATTGACCACTCATCTACTATCCTTAACCCCTCCATGAGCAGATGCTGTGTGTCAAGGGAAATACCAAGGTTTCTATCGATCGGCACTCCTTGGGGCGTGAACTCATAAGTCCCCTTTTTCCATGTAAACATCTGTACTATCTGGTCTGTAATCTGGTGGGTGAGTATCTCTACAAGAATTTCTTTTGCTACAAGATTCTCCTGAATGAGGAGACTCCCAAGTCTTATACCACTCCGAGTCTGTCTCTGGAGTAAATCCTTCAGCTCTTCTTCCTTGAGGATGCCCTTTTTTATCAGTATATTACCGATACGGTTCTCCTCAGGCCTCTTGGCTGATCTTGCGGCAACAATATTACCTTCGTGGAAGTAGATCTTTATAATATCCACCGGGCCTTCAACCTCAAGGATCCCTGTTTTTTTCTGGAAATAGATTAGCTGCAGGATATCCGCAAGGCCGAACTCTTTTATTGAGCCTGTTAAAGCCATCCTTTCTTCAGCCTCCCGATTGTATAAAGATTACCTGACAGATAAGATAATATCAGAATCAGGGAGAGGACAAAAGTAAGCCAGATATGATTGTAGGGATATATATTGAACGTAAAGAGTTCAGATAAAATCAGAGCTGAAGCCGAGAAGAGAAAGATAAAGGAAAAAATGATTCCACTGAAGACCCTGCCACCGTAAAGCAGCGTTATCCCCGGAATTGTAAAGGAGAGGATATTCAGTATCCTGCGCCTCTTTTTAAGATAATTATGAGTCTTTACAATGGTATCAACCCTTTCAGCCGGATTTGATTCAAAGGATATCATAGACCGGAAACATTCAGTACACATCCCTCCCCTGGGCATACGTCTTTCACAGGCAACGCAGTAGAGTTTTCCGCACTTTTGACACCTCATTGCCATTGCAGTCGAATCACCGGACATGAAGAGCATAACTATTAATAAAAGAGAAAAGGCCATTAATACCAAAGGCCCATTGAGAGAAAAGAGCTTTACGTCTTTCAATCCCCGCCCCAATGCAAACAAAAACAGTTCTTTTGTAGATAGTCCCTCTCCCATAAGGGCAAGAGTTTTAGTGTCGTTGCGTAATTCTCTGAATTGTGCAATCCTGTTAAAGTCCATATTCGAGGCCTGCTGGAAGTATTTGTCTCCGGCAGTGAAATCCAGTTTGTCCCTTGCCAACATGCTCAGATTGTAATAGGCCGAGGGGAGAGGTTTAATACTTATAGAAGTTTTATACATATCCATTGCCTTATCCAGCCGCTTCATTGCCGCATAGCAATTTCCAAGATTAATGTAAAACCTGGGATCCTTTTTTAATGAGATCAGCTGTCTGTATTCCTCGGCAGCAGCCCTGATCCTTCCCTCCTTCCAGAGCGCAATGGCATAAGAAAATTTTAAAGGTATTGCTTCCTTGTCCTTGAGGGTCTCAATTGCATAGACATTACTTCTGCCTTCATTAACTGCAACAGCAGCCTTTATCTCCGGAGAAGAACTTGCAGCAAGGTAACTGCTCAGATATACAGTTGGCAGGGGGGCGAACATGAGCGCAAGAAGCAGGAGATACCCTGCATATCTCGGCCTTCCTTTCAGGTGCAGGAAGGATAAAAAGCATAGAGAGGCAAGAAAATAGTATGGCCCCAGCAGGGAGGGAATCAGTACAAGGAGATAACTTGATGTCCTGGCATTTTCCTGTATTTCATGTGCCATGAGCGGTATATCAAGGGGCAACCTCGTTAAGGCAATAATGATGGGTATAAGTATAAGGGCGGTTAGGAGCGCTCCTGATAATATGCCCGTAAGGTTGAAAAACCACCAGAAACTCCTGGAGTAAGCGGTTATGCCCTTAAAAAGATGGTTCAGGGAGTGAAAAAACTCTTCTGGATGTAATGAAAGGGTTTTATAGAAAAGCTCAAAATATGGTGCAGGGTCATTCGGAGAGACCCTGATTGCCTCTTTAATGAGTTTAATGGATTCAGTGCCGGACTTCTTGCCGGCTTCCTCTAATAGAAGATACGAATAAGTCTCAGGTGTTGTCAGCGCCTCCTTTGTTGGAAGTTCCGCCCCAGCTATCTGAGCAAAAAACAGATGGGTTAAAAAAAGTAAAAGGCTCAACAAAAGAACAGCCGTTTTCTTCAAGCACATACCCCCGGGAAGATTTTGACTTACCGTAAGCTGAAAATTTTCATATCATTTTCAATATAATATCATTATATCACTAATTATTTTTTTTTTGTCCAACCCTGGACTCTCTGCCTTGCAGGAGCCTCCTGATATTCTCCCGATGCTTTATGTAAATGAGTATGGCAAAGAGAAATGAAAGAGATAACCCGGTGAGTCCCTTTTTAAAAACAAGCATATTCAGGGGCAAAAGTGTAAAGGCGGTAAGTGCACCAAGGGAAGAGTATCGGGATATAAATAGCACGGCAAGCCATATCAGTACTGTGAACAGACCCACATATGGTGCATATACGAGGAGCGCCCCTATCGAAGTTGCAACGCCCTTTCCTCCGCGAAACCTGAAAAATACCGGATAATCATGTCCTGTTACGGCCAGTAACCCTGCAAGCCCGGCGTATGGGGCACCATACCCGGAGACCTTCATCAGGGCAACTGCAAAGCCGCCTCCTTTTTCCCGACTGTCCTCAGGACATTGGTAGCCCCTATATTGCCGCTGCCGACCCGTCTGAGGTCAATCCCCCGGGCTTTTGCTATGATAAGACCAAAGGGAATGGTTCCGGCAATATATGAGACTATCAGTAATACAACGATCATTTTAGAGTTTTCCAGAAGGAAACAGTATATTGAAATCCTGACAAGACTGCAAGCACAAGGGCAACCCAGATAAGGACAACCCCGGGAGCATAGAGGTTTATACCGAACAGGCTGTCCTTCAATACCAGACACAGGATGGCAATAATCTGGGCTGTTGTCTTAAGCTTTCCACCCATTTCAGCCGGTATGACAATATTTTTTGACAGTGCAACCACCCTGAGTCCGGTCACCAGGAACTCCCTGACGATAATCACTATGGCCACAAAGGCCGAAAGGCTTCCAAGGTCAACAAGGAGTATCAGTGCCGAGATTACAAGGAACTTGTCTGCTATGGGGTCCATGATGATTCCGAACTTGGTAATCTGCCCGGTCTTTCTTGCAATGTAGCCATCAAGGAAATCCGTCAGGGACGCCAGACCGAAGATTAACGCTCCCCAGACCGGATAGTTGGGTGCAAGCACAAGAAAGAAAGGTATGGAGACTATGCGGCTGAATGTCAGTATGGTAGGGACGTTAAGTCTTAATGTAGTCATTAATTATCCCTTCCCAAAACCCCTTTGCCTTAAGAATAAGGTCGGTAATCTCTCTCACCGCCCCCCTGCCCCCTCTGTTTCCGGTCACTATCATTGAAAAAGCCCTCACATCCTCGGATGCATCAGCCACGGTTACAGGTAGTCCCACCCTCCTGAGCAGGGGGATATCTACAACATCATCGCCGATATATGCGATCTCTTCGTCCTGCAAGGCGAATGTCTCCTTTATCTGTTCATAGGCGACTACCTTGTTAAAACACTTCTGGTAGACTTCCTTAACACCCAGTTCATGGGCCCTCCGCTCAACCACCTTTGAACGACGGCCTGTAATAATCGCCACATCCACACCCTTGCGTATAAGCAGCCTTATCCCGTGTCCGTCCCGGACATGGAAGGACTTGAGCTCATTACCCTCGTTATCAAGGATTATCCCCCCGTCAGTGAGAACACCGTCCACATCAAGAATAAGGAGTTTTATCTTCCCTGCCGCCTCCAAAACAACGTCTGCCGTATCAGGCCGGGGTGAATTCTCCTTCATACAATCCCCTTCTTCAGGATATCATGGAGGTGGATTACACC
>QIJG01000145.1 GCA_003232715.1 Nitrospirota bacterium | reverse complement strand
CAAACCACCAGGAGATTAATGCCGGAAAACTTGAGAGGCTTGGTGCGGCAGTGATGGTTCGTAATGTTGAGCTTAACGGAAAGAGGCTTTCCGGGGAGATAATGAGGCTGTATAATGACCCCGGCTTGAGGGAAAATATGGGGATAAAGGCTATGGGGCTGGGAAGGCCTGATGCAGTAAAGAGGATTGCAGATATTGCTTTAAGTCTGATTTCGCTGGAAAGGAGAAGGGAAGGATGTTTGAACAGTTCAGAGTGATACATTTTGTAGGAATCGGCGGGATTGGGATGAGCGGCATTGCAGAGGTACTTCGAAACCTTGGCTATGAGGTTACCGGGTCCGACGTCAGGGAGTCTGATAACACGATAAGGCTCAGAGAGATGGGAATTAAGGTATATATAGGACACAGGCCGGACAATGTTGACAGTGCACATGTTGTAGTAATCTCCTCTGCTGTCAGGGACGACAACATAGAGGTTCTGGAGGCACGTCTGAAATCCATACCCGTAATACCAAGGGCGGAGATGCTTGCAGAATTAGGACGTCTTAAATACAGTATCCTCGTTGCAGGGGCACATGGAAAGACCACCACCACCTCTTTGATCTCTGCAATTGTCTCCGGGGCAGGTCTTGACCCCACTGTAGTTATCGGAGGACGGCTTAAGGCCACAGGCTCAAATGCAAGACTGGGACGGGGTGACTTTCTTATTGCAGAGGCAGACGAGAGTGACGGTTCTTTTCTTAAACTGTCTCCGACCATAGCCCTGGCTACAAATATAGACAGGGAGCACATGGATTATTTCAGGAGCATGGAGGTTCTCTGCAATGCCTTCAGGGAGTTCCTTGACAAGGTCCCCTTCTATGGCATATCGATACTCTCCATGGAGAACGCCTATCTGAGGAGGATTATGGGTGAGCTTCAAAGAAAATATATTACCTTTGGTTTTTCTCCCGAGGCAGACATGAGGGCCTATAACGTTGGTGCAGAGGGCCTTGGCATGAGCTTCAGGGTGGTTGACAGGGGGGTTGAGCTTGGAGAATTCAGGATACCCCTTGTTGGTGTACATAATGTACTTAATGCCCTGAGTGCAATCTGTGTTGCCTCGGAGTTGAGGATTAATGTGGATATAGTGAGAGAGACCCTTGCCTGTTTCTCAGGGATTCAGAGAAGGTTTGAGTTTAAGGGAGAGTTTTCAGGTGCAAAGGTATATGATGATTATGGTCATCATCCTACCGAGATCAGGGCTACACTTGGTTCGGTCTGCCGGGCGGTAAACGGGAGGTTTGTCGTTGTGTTCCAGCCGCACAGGTATTCAAGGACAAAAGAGCTGATGCAGGAGTTCATTGATTCATTTGAGGGGGTGGATGTGCTCTATCTTCTGGACATATATCCCGCGGGTGAAAAGCCGATTAATGGTGTAAGTTCAGAACTCCTGTACAGGGAACTGAAGAGCCGTGTAAGGGATGTCAGGTACATAAGGGAAAGGGATGATATGGTGGCGGACATTGGTGAAGAATTGAAAGATGGAGACCTGCTCCTCACCCTTGGCGCCGGGGATGTATGGAAGGTGGGAGAGGAGATATTAAGTAGCAGCAGGCAGTAATGAGGAAGCAGTTAACAGATTAATTGAAGAGGGAAACCCAATGGTTTCGGATTACAGTTTAAAAGAGAGATTAAGCGAAGGGTTTAATGGAGATGTTCTGACTGATGTAATGCTCAGAGACTATACATCTCTGAGGATAGGCGGCAAGGCTGATTATATCTTCATCCCCTCAGACCCCTTAAGCCTCAGGGGACTTATTGAGGCGCTTGCAGCAGCTGGCCTCGGGTATGTCCTGATAGGCGGTGGAACGAACCTCCTGGTGACGGATGACGGGGTGGATGATGTGGTTATAAACATGAAGGCCTTTCAGAGTCTGGAGAGAGTTGGGGATAGGGGGGAGGATAGCGGTGAGGATGTCCGGGTTTTTGCTCAGTCAGGTCTTTCTCTGCAGAGGCTCGTATCATTTTGCAGAGAAGGCGGGCTTTCAGGGCTTGAAGGGCTTGTTGGAATTCCGGGGACGGTAGGGGGGGCGGTTTTTGGTAATGCCGGGGCCTATGGCTGTGAGATTATGGATGTAGTGCAGAGGGTTACTGTTTTGAGGGAAGGCAGTATTGTGGTGCTGGAGAGGGAGGATATAAATGCGACGTATCGCTCCGGCGGGCTTTCTCCGGATACGATGATCCTCGGAGTTCATATCCTGTTGAAGAGGGATGACAAAGGTACCCTTCAGGAGAGGATGAATGAATTCTTACAGATGAAGAAAAAGACACAGCCCATTGGAGAGCGGTCGGCGGGTTGTGTCTTTAAGAATCCCCCGGCTGAGTCTGCAGCAAGACTGATTGATGAGGCCGGGTTTAAGGGGATGAGAGTTGGGGATATTGAGGTAAGCACTCTGCATGCAAACTTTTTTATAAATAAGGGGCAGGGCACGGCCGGAGATTTTCTGGCCCTCATGGATGCCGTAGTAGATGGGGTAAGGAAGAAGTTTGGTATTGTCCTTGAGCCGGAGATAGGGATTATCGGCAGGAGATGAAAGAACTGATTACGGAAAAACGTATTGGCGTGATTGCCGGCGGTGTATCTGCCGAGAGGGAGGTTTCACTGAAGAGCGGTAACGCCGTCTTTGATGCCCTGAAGGGCAGGGGCTATGATGCGGTCTTTATAGATGCCTCTGAAACCCTGTGTGAAACACTGGGAAAGGAAGGGATAGAGATTGCCTTTCTTGCGCTTCATGGTGGCTGGGGAGAGGACGGTTCCGTTCAGGGAATGCTTGAGGTTATGGGTATGCCATATACGGGCTCGGGAGTCCTGGCATCAGCACTTGCAATGGACAAGGAGGCATCAAAAAAGATATTTCAGCATCACGGCCTTAATGTGCCCCCTTATATAATTGTAGGGTCAGGGTATAGGAGTAGTGAGGCAGAAGAAGATATCAATATTTCGCCTCCGTTTCCTGCTCCCTGGGTTGTCAAGCCTTCACGGGAGGGATCGAGTGTAGGGGTGAATATCATAAATACGCACGAGGAACTGAAAGAGGCCATAAAAGAGGCCCTTGCTTACGGCAGCAGGGTGGTTGTGGAGAGTTTTATTGAGGGGAGGGAGGTTCACGCAGGAGTTCTTGGAGAGAGCGTGCTTGGCGGGGTTGAGGTGAGGCCTGGTAGAAGCTTTTATGATTACGATTCAAAGTATACGCCTGACTGAATATATACTCCCTCCGGAGATAGACGAAGAGACCCTGAAAAGGGTAGAGGATATTGCATTCAGGGCGCATAAGGCCCTGGGGTGTAAGGGTGCTACGAGGGTTGACCTGATAGTGGATGGGACGGATTTGCCCTGTCTGCTTGAAGTCAATACCATCCCGGGAATGACGGAGACATCGCTCCTGCCGAAGATTGCAGCGCTTGCCGGGTATGATTTTACCTTACTCATAGAGGCAATCATTATGGATGCCCTGAACAGAAGAGGAGAAAAATGAGCCGGGGGCTTAAGCAAAAGAGTAACAGGGTAAAGAAGGAGAGGAAACCCCTTTTAAGGATCTTTTTGCATCCCCTGTTTTTAAAGTCCGTCTTCTTCATTGTCCTGACCGGAGTTGTTGGACTGGCAGGGGTTTATCTGTATGGAAAGACGGCAGACATCATGCGGATCAACAGGATAGAAGTCACGGGGAACAAACACCTCTCTGATAAGGAGATCATCTCCCTGATGAAGCTCGGACAGGGAGAGAGTATGCTGAGAATCAGCAGCAGTGAACTGAGTGAGCGGGTGCTTAAATCACCCTGGATCAGGGACGTGGTTATCAGGAAGGAGCTTCCCCATACGCTGATATTGAAAGTAAAGGAGGCGGAACCCCTTGCCCTCCTGAAGAGGAAAGGGCATCTGTACATTGTAAGCAGAAGGGGGGAGATCCTTGAAGAACTGAATCAGACTATTGCCTTTCTGCCGGTGATAAAAATGGATTTCACAAAAAAATCCCTCCTTAAAGAGGCGCTGAAAGTTGCCGGCATCGTCAGGGAGGAGGGCTTTTTCTCTGACGAGGAGGTAGAGATCATCGCAAAGACGCCGGAAGAGATGGCCTTGAAGGTCGGAGACCTGACAATTAAGATCGGCAAGGGGAATTATCGTAAGAAGCTGTCAAGGTTTGTACAGTTGGAAAATGAGATTGTCAGAAGAGGCATGACTGCCGGTTACGTGGACCTCAGGTTTTCCAGGAGGGTGATAGTGAGAGCGGCAAAGAGGAGAGGGTAGATGGAGAAGGGACCAATCGTAGCCGGACTTGATGTTGGCACAACAAAGATTTGTGCCATCGTTGGTCAGGCTGTTGAGGGGAAGATGAATATTCTTGCCCTTGGCGCTTCACCTTCAAAAGGGTTGAGGAAGGGTATGGTTGTAAATATTGAGACAACGGTTGAGTCAATCATTAATGCCGTGAAGGATGCGGAGAGGGCTGCAGGAGTTGAGATTAATTCCGTTTGTGTCGGGATAGCAGGCGGTCACATAAAGAGTTTTGAGAGTTACGGGGCTGTTGGTATAAGGAGCAGGGAGGTAACCAGGGGAGATGTTGACAGGGCGCTTGAAGCTGCAAAGGCGGTATATGTGCCGCTCGACAGGGAAGTGCTTCATGTCTTACCTGTGGAGTACGTGGTTGACGGTCAGGACGGGATAATGAACCCTGTGGGTATGTCCGGTGTCAGGCTCGAGGTAAGGGTGCAGATTGTGACCGGTTCCGTCTCAGCAGTACAGAACCTCATAAGGTGCTGTGAGAAGGCGGGGTTGCAGGTCATTGATATAGTCCTTGAACCCCTGGCCTCAGCGCTGTCAACGCTGACGGATGACGAAAAGAGCCAAGGCGTAGTGCTTGTGGATATCGGGGGCGGGACAACGGATATCGCCTTTTACAGGAACGGTGTCCTCTCCCACACCTCTGTTATTGCAGTGGGCGGAAATCATTTTACAAATGACCTTGCCATAGGTCTGAGGCTTCCTGTTCAGGAGGCGGAGAGGGTCAAGAAGCTCTACGGCATGGCAATGGCAGTGCATGATGATAAAGAGAAGAGCGTAAGGATAATGGTTGCCGGAAGGGATGAAAAAACCATACCAAGGAGTTATATCACAGAGATAATTCAGCCAAGGTGTGAAGAGGTAATAGATCTTGTGAAGAATGAACTTAAGAAGGCAGGGGCATATGATGAGGTCTCCTACGGGATTGTTCTGACCGGAGGTGGTTCACAGCTTTCAGGCCTTGACAGGATGGCGGAGGCAATACTGGGACTGCCGATAAGGGTGGGGATGCCTGTAAATGTAGGGGGCGTTAAAAATATTGTCTCTGATCCGATGTATTCCACAGGGGTGGGGCTTTTGGTTTATGGTTCAGAGACAGAACTGCCCCCGATTAATTACGGGGACCTCTTTGGTAATATCCTGAAGAAGATGAAGGGATGGGTGAGGGGTTTTTTGAGAAGGTGATAGCAGAGGATATTATTGATATATTCATTTAATGAAAGGAGGTTTTTATGTTTGAGATTGAAGAGCTGAGGGAGCAGACGGCAAAGATCAGGGTAATCGGAGTAGGGGGGGCCGGCGGAAATGCAGTAAATAACATGATTGCAGCCAACCTTAAAGGTATTGATTTTATCGCAATTAATACAGACCTCCAGGTGCTTGAGACGTCACTGGCCCCTCAAAAGATACAGATTGGTGCGGACCTGACAAGGGGGCTTGGTGCAGGTTCAAACCCTGATATCGGACGTCAGGCCGCGCTTCATGATTACGACGCAATTGCTGAGAGACTTCAGGGCTCAGACATGGTCTTCATCACTGCCGGAATGGGAGGGGGGACAGGAACCGGCGCCTCTTCCGTGGTTGCCTCTATTGCCAAGGAACTCGGGGCACTCACAGTGGCGGTAATCACAAAGCCTTTCTTTTATGAAGGGAAGAAGAGGCTCATGAATGCAGAAGATGGGATAAAGGAGCTAAGGCAGCATGTGGATACAATCATAGTGATTCCAAACGACAGGATATCACTGGTGGTGGATAAGGGGACTCCCCTGCTAAAGTCCTTTACAGTGGCAAACAATGTCCTGAGGCAGGCTGTGCAGGGTATTTCGGACCTTATCCTGACTCCGGGACTGATTAATCTCGATTTTGCAGATGTGAAGACAGTTATAGAGGACTCGGGCAGGGCGGTTATCGGCATTGGATCAGGTAATGGTGAGGCCGGGGCTGTTGAAGCGGCAAAGAAGGCGATATCGAATCCCCTGCTTGAGGACTCCTCGGTAGAGGGAGCAAGAGGCATCCTTGTAAATATTACCGGCGGCATAGAACTCGCTCTGAGTGCAGTTCAGGACGCAACCGGCCTGATTCACGATTCTGCGCATGAGGATGTAAATATCATCTTTGGTGCAGTAATAGACTCCGACATGACGGATGAGGTCAGGATTACTGTTATTGCCAC
>QIJG01000082.1 GCA_003232715.1 Nitrospirota bacterium | reverse complement strand
TCCAGGTTCAGCCGATCTGTGCTTTATTACTGATGTTGATCTAAATACTGCAATAGATCAAGTCAAAGATCAAGGCGTACACATTATAGAAGGTCCCGTGAAACGAACAGGAGCTAAAAGTCAAATTATGTCGTTCTATTTTAGAGATCCGGATTTAAACCTTATTGAAGTTGCAAGTTATAAAGGCACATAGTGCACTTGAACGAGTACCAGCAGTGCTGAAATGGCTTTTGATTGGTTTTTGAAAGAATTGCTGTGGTCTAAAAATTGACAAAATAGCATGGGTAGGGGTTCAGGTCTCAACATTTGACATTCGGCCATAGCCAATCCCTGGTTATCATTTTAAAAATGCAGTTAATAACAGCAAAATAGCGGAAAGAGAACGCCTAAAGTGGTGACAACAAAGAGAAATGTCAAATGTTGAGACCCCTGTGACCCCTGTGCTTTTTTATCTGAAGTGTTACGAAATCCTGAAAAAATACTGTAAAAACAGTGAATGCAAGTAATGCAATCAAGGTGGCAACTTCTTTTTTCTTCATTTGCGCTCTCCGGGGTATATTATTTCAGCAGCGCCTGCAGAAATCAACTTCAGTGACCGTGGAAGCGGGATCAGTTGAACAAAGGTACCACCCCCTGCCAGAGAGAAGATATATCAAGTTCTGTGCCAGATATAGTAAAAATGCTAACCATCTGATAAAACGGAGGAACTAAATGCATTAGGAGGACGGACAGAGGGGTCGGGTCTACTCTTGAGGAACATTATTGACTACGTAAAAGGTAAAAATAGATAACAGTGATTAATATCACTGAAAGCCTCTCGATTGATGAGAGCAAAATTCATCTGAAGTTCATTCGTGCTTCAGGGCCGGGTGGGCAAAAAGTCAACAAGACCGTTACAAACTCTTCTTTGCCCGTTGATGTTCGGGAGCGTCTTATTAGTCTTGCCGGAAGGAGGATCACTGCTGAGGGCTCCCTGGTCATTGATGCCCAACGGTTTCGTTTACAGGAGCAGAACCGTCAGTCAGGATGCAATCGACAGGCTGGTTGCATTGATCCGTAAGGCAGCTGAGAGGCCAAAAGTCCGTCGCAAAACAAGACCAACGCTTCAGTTAAAAAACGCCGTCTGGAGGCCAAACAGCGCAGCAGCAAGAACAAACTGCTGAGAAGGTCTGTTAAACGTTTCGAAGAGTAGCAAGCAGTGCATTTGTAAGGAGGATGATAGTTATTCAACGTAGTCAATAGGATGTCCCCTAAGTCCTTTATTTTTGGGTACAAACTTCGGAGGTGTGCTCGTTACCGACAGGTATGCTGCTTATAACAGTACTAACCCGGCAGAGCGACAGACCTTCCTGGCTCATATTATTCGTCGTGCCAAGGAAATTGTTCATGAATTCTCGCTGCTTAACAATATCTATCGTGAGGTAAAAGCCGAAGCTTTTTGCGCCAGGATTGCCAAGCTCTTCTCAAGTGCCTGTAAAGTTAGACAGAAACTTTCTTCCGGCCTGATAACTCACAGTATCCTGCCCGGTCTTGTTCTCACTGCCCGTCGTCAGGGCCATCATCCCAGAGATTTCCTTCAGATTCTCCTCTCTTCTGATTCCCCTACCGCTCAGGCGGCTCTCTTTATTAATTCTTCTTGATTGATCAAATCCCTCAGTTAAAAGAAGGTACTAAACTGTTACTTTTATTTATATTGAAAGACAGTGTCAGGATTAAGCTACGGCAAGCTGTGAACTGCTGCCAGGGGTTGATGACAGAAAGAACATAATAACTACTGTTGTTATCTTTTTTTCTTTTTCAGATGACGATCAATAAATGAGCGTGGCTTTACAATCTCAATTCTTCTGTAGCCTGAGACTGCTAAGAGATGTTTATCCCCACTCACAATAACTTTTGTTTTGCTTGCCAAGGCACAAGACAAAAATTTATCATCGTCTGGATCAACTGAGACATTAAATGGAAGTTGCGGAGCTTCAACCCAAATAGAGTTTACGGTTATAAGATCGAGAAACATTGAGATATCTACTTCCTGAATTTGTCTTGATAACTCATTCGCAACTCGTTGGTATTCTGCGAATATTTCTTCTGACAAAACAATATCAACTTTCCTGTTTCTCCAAGCATCGAGAATCTGATATGGCGGTCCACTAAAGAAAATCCCAGATATAAACACATTAGTATCAAGTATGATTTTCACTTTCTCTTTCGTACTTCCTGGATTGCCGCGTTAATATCTGTTTTTTTCATACCCGCCTTCCTGGCCTGTTTCCGTGCTTCAGATATTAGCTGATCAAATTCATTCATAGAGGGCTTGGTAATCGTTTTTAATATAACAACATCATTTTGCCCTACCACAACAAACTGTGCTCCGGGCTTTAATCCCAGTCGGTTTCTAATATCCTCAGGTATAACAATTTGTCCTTTGGAAGACATCTTTGTTGTTGATAGTGGTACCATTTTATTCTCCTATTGATATATTATTCTTACTAGTAAGATTATAGCATATAAAGTTTATTCTGGGATGGAAAAGTGTTCCTTTTATTTTCACGCAATGATATTATATTTCCTTAAGCACCATGCAGGTCACGGGGCTTTCAGCCTGATTTCCTCCTAACATAATATGGTGCAAGGTCCCAGGCATGTCTACTAATCCTGACTGTCGTGGCATGATACAATGCGATACCCTTACTTTCTTACCTGTCTGTGGTTTTGGATAGTGTGTAGCAACAAAGTCACCTAAGTTCTAAAGAAAAAAAACTTCATGACTTCAAAGTTCCCTATTTGCAGGCATCCGTTTAACTATTTTGTCAATAGTGAAAATTTGACCCCAAACGTTACAAAATTTTAAAAAGTCTTTTGAAGGCTTAGAGGAGAGGTGCGTTTGAATCTTTGTAATGTTCTGTAACTGTTTAATTCTAAAAGATATTTCTTGAAATGTATTTCTTGCTTGACAGGGGACTAAGGATGTCCCCTATATTAATAATAATGGTAGAAAGGAAAAGACAGGGAAGCTAATATTTTCAGATAGGGGACCTTTTTTTTCTTGACAAGGGGCCTTTTAATGGGTGACCCTGTGCTGCTCACTCATTCTTGACCCGCTGATTGATCGAATCTGTCCGTTAAAAGAAAGACCTAAACTATTACATCTGTTCTTTATTTTCGGGCAACGTCTTGTTAAATTCATAGGTGTCAATGGAATAAATGTAGTAACCCGCCTGATGGGTCTTATATTGGCCGTTATCGGAACACAAACGGTAATCTATGGCTACATGAGGCAAAGATGCTTTTTTAACTGTCAGTGGGAGGCGTTCCGCATTTTTCTCTGCAGTGGGCCTCTTCACTGCATACACAGGAGCGCTTCTTGACCCGGAAGTCCCACACCGAGGCAGCCAACAATACCGCAAACCCGGTCAGCTCAAGTGGCTTTGAGTAACTGCCGTAGAATACCCAAAACAAGACAGCCGCCGCTGCAAGACTCAGCAACAGGGGACCGGCATGCCGGTGCAGACGAAAGGAATTGCCCATCCCCAGTAAAGCCAGTATCAGCAGCCCTGTGATAAGTTTCATCATAAACGATTCATCGAGTTTCACGCTGACACCGACAAGGGAGAGCAGGGCCACAGCCGCCACGGTGCCGTAACAGGCAACCACGGCAACCAGGCTGGTAGCTGACCCCAGCCAGGAAAGACGGGCAGGTTTTGCGGATGTATTGTTATTCATGAATCCTCCTTTGTTTTATCTAAGCTGATATTGTCGATAACTCGCAACACCGGTTCCTTATTATGGGTTACCGCAACTTTGGTAAGACCGTTCCTGTACAGTTCATCGGATTCGGCATGGCTATCCGGGGCTGCCTCGTCTTGACAATCACAGGCACCGGAATCGCAACATTGGGCCGGGTCCGCTGCATCGACAACCGGTTCATTTTGATTATATGCTGGTTGACCAAGCGATTTGGCGGCGTTGATTACAGTGCACGTAGGGCAGGAGCAGATTCCGGCACGAAAGTTACTCTCAATCGCCTCTTTTGGACAATTTTCAATACATGCGCCGCAAGCCTGGCAGGCGTCAAGGTTCACAACTGTGGATTTCTTTGTGCTTGAATCCATTTCAAATACATTGGCCGGGCAGACGGTTGTACAAAGTCCACAGCCGATACATTGTTCCGGAATAACTTCAACACGCGTGCGTTTCACTCCCAGGACAAGTTCTTTAACATCCGCCCGCCACAGAGGCGACCAGCTCGGCATGT
>QIJG01000080.1 GCA_003232715.1 Nitrospirota bacterium | reverse complement strand
TCTTTCCTATAAACCTCCTGCCGTTCTCTACAACAACCATTGTCCCGTCATCAAGATAGGCAACCCCCTGGTTATACTCCTTTCCCTCCTTAAGGACAAAGACGTTCATGGTCTCTCCCGGAAGGACAACGGGTTTCAGGGTGTTGGCAAGTTCATTGATATTCAGAACGGATACACCCTGCAGCTCTGCAACCTTGTTGAGGTTAAAGTCATTTGTCATGACCTTTGCATCGAGCATCCTGGCAAGGGCTACCAGCTTTGCATCCACTTCCTTGATATTGGGGAAATCCTCCTCTACTATCTTCACCGAGATATTGGACATTTTCTGAATCCTGTGCAGTATGTCGAGGCCCCTTCTGCCCCGTGCCCTTTTATTAGAGTCGGAAGAATCCGCAATGTGCTGGAGCTCCTGGAGAATAAACTGGGGTATAATAAAGGTTCCTTCAATAAATCCCCAAATATCCGCTATCCTGCCGTCAATAATAACACTGGTATCAAGAAGCTTCAGATTGCTCTCAATGGCCTGTCCTTTAAAGAGCCTGAGGATGCCGGAGACTGTAAGATTTCTCCCCCTGTTTGCACCCACAAGCAGACCACCATATCCTAAAATGGCATTCAAGGCAAAAGAAAGGCTGTTAATCTTGTCGGCAAGTACCGGCGACAAGGGAATTAAAACAAGCTTTGAAAAGAGCAGACCAAAAAGAAGACCGATAAAGGCACCGATAAATCTGCCCGGCTTAACTTTTTGAAGAATACTATCTGATAAAAGGGTTATAATCCCTAAAATCATGCCTGACACTGCCCCCCAGTACTCATAGCCGTACCTGCCGCCCATGTAAAAACCCCCGGACACAAAGGCTGCAAGTATCAAAAGCTTCATAAGTATCAGCATTTTCTCACCTCCTCTCCCTGGCTGGTCTTTTTTCCCGGAAACCAGAGACCAGCGATTTTGAGTACAGACCAATGACTGCTATGGCTTCAGAGCCACATAGAATTTCCTGCCCCCCCTGTTTAGGAACATCACAACCATCTCATCGGGTTTTATCCCGGATACGATCTTCTTCCAGTCATCAATGCTGTAAATCCTTTTCCTGTCTATCTCCTGTATCACATCGCCCTTCTTGATCCCTGCCTCCTGCGCTGCACTGTCGGACTCGACATTAAGAACTACAACCCCCTTCTCTGACTGGTCAATTCCAAGCTGTTTGGCAATAGAACCGGTCAACTCCGTTACAGTTATCCCTGCCAGGGCCTTCACATCATCAGGCTTCTCCTTCGGCAGTACGGAGGAAGCTTCGGAAAACTCCTTTGGAAGCTCATTAACTACAACCCTGAGTTTATTCCGTGTGCTGTTTCGTACAACCGTGACCTCCACCTTTGAACCGACCCTGCTCTGAGCAACCATGTTTCTGAGGGATGAAACACTCGTTATGGCCTTTCCATCGTACTCAATGATTACATCACCCCTTTTTATTCCCGCCTTTTGTGCAGGACTGTCCTTGAAGACATCGCTTACAAGGGCTCCGGCAGTGGTCTTGAGGCCGAATTTCCCGGCAAGCTCCGGGGTCATGTCCTGAATGGTAACCCCAAGCCAGCCCCTGATAACCTTGCCTTTCTTCCTGAGCTGCTCCATAACACTCCGGACCATATTACTGGGGACTGCAAAACCTATCCCCTGGTAACCGCCGCTCCGCGAGAATATGGCGGTATTTATACCTATAAGTTCACCCTGGATGTTGACAAGGGGACCACCCGAATTGCCCGGATTAATCGCTGCATCCGTCTGGATGAAGTCCTCATAATCAGCTATCCCCACATTGGCCCTCCCGACGGCACTGACAATACCCATGGTTACAGTATGACTGAGACCGAAGGGGTTGCCGATTGCAAGTACAAATTCCCCTACTCTCAGCTTCTCGGAGTCGCCCCATGGAATAGTGGGAAGACCTTTCACGTTTATCTTTACAAGCGCAATATCCGTCTTGGGGTCAGCCCCGACCACCTTACCGGTAAGGGTCCTCCTGTCATAAAGGGTCACCTTTATCTCATCGGCCTGTTCTACTACGTGATTATTTGTAATGATATAACCATCACCTGAAACAATGACGCCCGATCCAAGGCTCTGCTCCTTCCACTTCCTGGGAAGTTCCTGAAAGGGATTAATAAAGTCAAAGAAGGGGTCATTAAAGAGGGACGGCCTTTCTCTACTGACGGTCTTTTTAGTGGAGATATTTACAACCGACGGAGAAACTGCCTCGACAATATCTGCAAAGGCCTTGCTTGTATCCACCACCTTCTGTGAGACTATCGGGGGGCTATAAACGCTTCTCTGCGGAATCCTTACACGCTCATATATTGAATAATAGGTAAGTCCGCCGATGAGGAATCCTATAAGCAATGTTAATAACCCAAAAAGTATCTTCTTTTTCATTACTTTTATTATAATAGTCAGTCCGGGATAAATGCAAAACTTAAAATAAAATATCCTGATGTTATATTAGCAGACAGGGAAAAAGGAGTGCCGTATGTCACGGGTATTTAACTTCAGCGCAGGACCGGCCATGCTGCCTGCAGAGGTTCTGGAACAGGCTTCAACTGAAATGGCGGACCGGCACGGTACCGGCATGTCGGTAATGGAGATGAGTCATCGCGGCAAGGAATTCACCTCCATCGCTGAGAAGGCTGAGGCCGACCTGAAAGAGATACTGACTATTCCTGATAACTACAAGAGCCTTTTTCTACAGGGCGGGGCCTCCAGTCAGTTTGCCATGGTTCCCATGAACCTGTTGAGGGGCAGGGATACCGCAGACTATATCAACACAGGCTCCTGGTCCGGAAAGGCTATTGCCGAGGCAAGGCGTTTCTGTAATGTAAACATTGCTGCAACGGCTGAGGCAAGCAATTTCACCACGATACCGCCACGGCAGCAATGGTCTCTTAACCCTGATGCTGCCTATGTCCACTACACACCTAACGAGACGATCGGCGGAGTTGAGTTTCACGGGATACCGGATGTTGGTAATGTTCCCCTTGTTGCCGACATGTCTTCCGCCATCCTCTCACGGCCTGTTGATGTCTCCAGGTTTGGTGTAATCTATGCGGGGGCGCAGAAGAATATAGGTCCTGCCGGTCTAACCATTGTAATAGTCAGGGATGATCTGATAGGGGAAACCATTTCCGGCACACCCACAATGTTCAACTACGAAACACATGCAAAGGCTGGTTCCATGTATAACACGCCCCCCACATACAGCTGGTATATTGCCGGTCTGGTATTCGAATGGATCAGGGGAAAAGGCGGAATCAAGGCAATAGCCGGGATCAACAAGTGTAAGGCTGATAAGCTCTATGCCTTTATCGACAACTCCGGGTTCTATAGCAACCCGGTTGCTCCGGACTGCCGTTCATGGATGAATATACCCTTTATACTGGCCAACCCGGACCTTGACGGCAAATTCCTTGAGTTGGCAAGGAATGCAGGGCTGGTAAACCTCAAAGGACACCGGTCCGTCGGGGGAATGCGGGCAAGCATATATAACGCAATGCCCGAAGAGGGTGTGGATGCGTTAATTGCGTTCATGGCTGACTTTGAGAAGAAATACGCCTGACGTAAAGACACCCTGATTACAAGGTTCGGACTTGTCTTTATCCCCGGCTGAATGGGTGCCAAAGGTTTGCTTGAGTTTCGGGTATCCGGCAAGCTTCCTTGATAATTCCGGATAATTAAATGATATTAAATAAAAAAATTAAAGATATTTAAGTTAAAAACAGGAGGAACAAAGGTAATGAAGGTTCTTGTGAGTGACAATATCTCTCCAAAGGGTGTCGAACTGATGAAAAAGGCGGGCATTCAC
>QIJG01000258.1 GCA_003232715.1 Nitrospirota bacterium | reverse complement strand
AAATCACTGAATGTAATTGAAGAATATCAGGAACCCCTTGAATTCCTGAGCGACAGGGACCTCCTTGACGAGGCTTTATCCAACCTCTTTGGCAATGCGCTGAAGTATACACCGGACAGCGGCTCTATCTTCCTGAAGACGGCACAGTCCTTCCATGGTATAACCGTAACATTTCACGATACAGGGCCCGGAATACCTGAAAAAGACAGGGAGAGAGTTTTTGAAAGGTTTTACCGTGTCGACAAGACAAGGTCACGTCTTTCCGGTGGTTCCGGACTCGGACTTGCCATAACAAAATGGATCATTGAAACCCACGGAGGCAATATCTCTGTGAAAAACCACAAAAAAGGAGGAGCAATATTTACGATAACACTGCCGGTTGATGATGCATAAGATTCCTATTCCTGAATTCTCGCAGTCCCCGGGGCATGATAAAATGAGATGGTGTTTTTACAATGACAAAGATTTCCATCAGGAAAATAACGGTTTCCGACATTCCTGAAGTGATTACAATAGAGAACGAATCATTCTCTACTCCCTGGTCAGAGGTCTCTTTCTTTTCAGAGATTAATAATCCCGCCTCCATCTGCCGTGCTGCCCTGTCAGGAGATTCTTTGATCGGGTATGTATGTGCCTCCTGCATACTTTATGAAGGTCGCATATTAAATCTCGCCGTGCGGCCTGACTACAGAAGAAAGGGGGTGGGAAAGATGCTGGCCCAGAGCATCCTTAAAGCACTACGCACCAGTGGTTGTAAAAAGATATTCCTTGAGGTCAGGGCATCCAATACAGTTGCAATAAGATTATATGAATCCTTAGGGTTCAGGATGCTGAGCCTGAGCAGGGGATACTACTTCCTTCCAAGAGAAGATGCCGTTATAATGGGGCTGCAACTCCCCTGAAAAGAAAGAGACTATACTGCACTAATGAACCGGATACTCTCCCGGACATCATCAATTGAATGTGTTTCTACTGTAGTTATAAAGTTATCTGTACCGAGAGCCTCCAGATCATCAAAAAACGCCTTAAAATCAAAAACCCCTTTACCCGGGGGCAGATGGGAGTCTCTGGCGCCGTCATTGTCATGAAGGTGAAGCTCCAGGAGATAAGGACTGACAATACTCAGCCATTGCTTCAGTGAAATCGTGGAAAAAAGATTAAAGTGTCCTGCATCAAAACACAAACCGAAATTCCTGGAGCTTACTGCCTCTGCAAGCATTCTGAGGTTTTCCGGCTCCTCCTCGAATATATTCTCAATTGCTATGGTAAGCCCCTTCGCCTCGGCCTGCGTCACAACAGGCTCCCAGGTCCTTAAACTGCGTTCCAGCCATATCTCCGTCCTGTGTTCGTATTTCCATTTCTCGTAACCCGAATGAAAGACTACATTCCCGGCCCCGAGCAACCCTGCGATATTGAGAGTCTGAGAAAATCTCTCCACGGTCACCCTGCGTATAAGGGGATCAAGAGCACCTGGTGAAAGGTCCATAAAAGGGCCATGAACGGTCAGGGAGGGGGTATAGGTAAAGGAAGTCAGCAAATCTTCTATTGAGGCTTCGGCTGCGGCCTCAAGGTCATCAGCACTAAAATAGACCTCAAGGTTCAGTTTATGTTCATTTATAAAAGATAAATACTCCCCTATCCTGATGTAAGGGATATGAAAATAAACAATAGAGTTAAATTTTTGTAGTCTCAGTTTTCTTATCCTTATTGTTATCCTTATTGTTATCAGGTCCTTTCTTCATTTTCCCCTTATCTTCCTTCCCCATCGCCTTTTTTCTTTCAGCAGACGGATAGTCGGTCACATACCATCCGCTGCCCTTCAGGACAAAGGATGTAGGTGATATCAATTTTTTAAGCTCCCCTCCACACTCAGGACATATGCTCAGGGGTGCATCACTGAACTTCCGGACCAGCTCAAATTGACTTTCGCATTTAAGACAGCGATATTCATAAATGGGCATGACGGTCACCTCCTGAAAAACAATGTGTTATAACTATAATAAACCTGGCGACTTTCTGTCAATCTTGCTCCTGTACGGTTGTGTCAAGCCAGGCTGGAAATGTCCCAAAATAGCGAAACGGGGCAAGGTATTGACCCAATCCTCCATCACTCCACATATTTTAATGCTTAAATCTCCCTCATCCGTTTCACTATGTAATAAACAAACAGGTAAGAAAGAACGCCTGCTATCACGCCGAAGGCGATGGTGCCCACAAAGAAGGGCAGGATGAGCTCCTTCAGTATACTGAAGATATTGATAATGGTTATCTCTTTAAAATTTGTCTGCGAGAGTGTATTTTCATGTCCGGTTATCTTGGTTCCCATCCACGTGGCAAAGCTGTAAATGGGAATGATGGTCAATGGGTTTGTTACAAAAGCACCTGCAAGTGTTACCAGTCTGTTCAGTCTTAAGATGGAGGCAAAGGCTATGGCCATCAGGGTGTGAAGCCCGAGAAAGGGAGAAATCCCGATAAAAACCCCCACGGCAACCTTGACACTGAATATTATTCTTAACCTGTCACTTAGAGACAAAATGCTGGTACCCTTCCGGTCTTATTTCTTCCTCGGAACCATCCCTTCTGACAATATATAACCCCCTGTCTATTATCTCTCCTATCTCCGTAAACATGGAGAGTGGCTCACCGGATGTAAACAGTTGCTGATAATCCTCCCCTCCGGAGGTTATAAATCCGTAAGGGACCTTGCCAAGAAAGGCGGAGACCTCACCGAGGGCCTCTGTTACAGGTATCTTCTCCTCATAAAGCCTTACACCAATAGAACTCTCCCGGCAGAGCCTTGTAAGGTCAAGAAAAAGTCCGTCACTTATATCTATCATGGAGGTTATATATTCCAGGTATTCAGAGACCCCGCATACTTCGGGTAGAAGGAATCGCCTCAGTAGTGGCTCTACGCTTTCCCATATCAGTGACAGCTGTAGCTCTTCACCCCTTTCCAGGGTTACAGAACGACCGATTCTCTTAAGGAGTTCCAGTCCGCACGATGCTTCTCCAACAGGGCCTGAAAGATAAACCCTCTCTCCAACAGAGGCGCCTGACCTTCGTATAACCCTCTGTTCCGCCATGCCTGAAATAGTGAGTGAGACGGTAAAGGAGGATCTGCTCCCTGTTATATCTCCTCCTACCAGGTCCAATCCATATCTCTTTATCCCGGCTGAAATGCCTTCAAGAAAGCTGTCAAGAAAGGACTTTTCAGTATCAGGAGGGATTGTCATGCTCAGAAGAGACCACCTCGGTCTTCCTCCCATTGCAAATATATCGCTTACATTGGAGGATATGAGTTTGAAACCAACCTGATAAGGTGTAACGAGGGTGAGATCAAAGTGTATTCCTTCGGTCATGGTATCAGTACTTATAAGCAGTGTATGACCCTGAATGTCCAGAGCTGCTGCATCATCACCTATGCCGACGAGTACGTCCTCAGAGCAGGAAGCAAATCGTTTCCTCAGCCTTTCCAATATGTTAAGCTCACCGGCATCTCCAAGTTTCATCTGTTTTTTCGTAATTGTTCAGACCAGTCTTTTGAGAAAATATCATTACGTCTTTCTTTTTTTTGCTGCAACAGTCTTTGTCTTCCCGGTTGCAGCTGTTTTGCTTTTTTTGATTACGGTAATCTTTGTCTTTCCGGGTGTGACAGTCTTTGTTTTCCTGCTTGTCGTGGTCTTTTTCTTTTGTTTTAAGGCAACCTTAAGGACATCACCCACCTTGTCAACAAAAATAACATCCACATTCTTCTTCACATATTTTGGGATATCCTCAAGGTCGTTTTCGTTTCTCTTGGGTATGATCACCCTGGGTATACCCATCCTTTTGGCTGCAAGGATCTTCTCCTTGAGACCACCGATCGGCAGCACCCGTCCCCTGAGGGTTACCTCTCCGGTCATAGCGATCTTCTTATCAACAGGTCTGCCGGTGAAGGCAGATGCTATGGCCACTGCCATCGTGATACCGGCAGAAGGACCGTCCTTCGGGATTGCACCGGCAGGTACATGGATATGGATATCTGTCTTTGAGAAGACATCCTCCTTTATTCCTAAAGTTTTTGCCCGTGAACGGATATAACTCAGGGCGGCATGGGCAGATTCCTTCATTACATCGCCTAACTGACCGGTGAGAGTCAGGTTACCTCTGCCCTTCATCGTTGTTGCCTCAATATAGATGATATCACCACCGGATTCCGTCCATGCAAGGCCTGTGGATACACCAATCTCGTCTTTTTCCATCTCTTCCTCGGGAAGATATTTTGGCGCTCCGAGGAATTTATGGAGATTTCTTGCCGTTATGACAAACCTCTTTTTCTTGCCCTCGGCAATCTGTTTGGCTACCTTCCTGCAGAGATTTGCGATCTCCCTCTCAAGGTTTCTCACCCCTGCCTCACGCGTGTACTGGGAGATTAAAAGCCTGAGACCTGAATCCGTGACATTCAATATCTTCCCGGTAATACCGTGTTCTTCAAGCTGCTTGGGGATGAGGTAGTTTATGGCAATCCCCAGTTTCTCCTCTTCCGTATAACCACTCAGATAAATAATCTCCATCCTGTCTCTTAAAGGACCCGGGATGGTATCCATCATATTCCCCGTGGTTATGAACATGACATTTGAGAGGTCAAAGGGGACACCGAGATAGTGATCCACAAATGAATTATTCTGTTCAGGGTCCAGGACCTCAAGTAGTGCCGATGAAGGATCTCCACGGAAATCCATTCCTATCTTATCGACCTCATCAAGCATAAACACAGGATTATTGGTTCCAGCCTGTTTGATACCCTGTATAATCCGTCCGGGAAGAGACCCTACATAGGTGCGTCTGTGTCCCCTGATCTCAGCCTCGTCCCTTACACCACCGAGGGACATTCTTACGAATTCCCTGCCGAGGCTTCTTGCTATTGAGCGGCCGAGCGAGGTCTTTCCAACCCCTGGCGGGCCGATAAAGCAGAGGATCGGTCCCTTCATCTTTGCCTTCAGCTTCCTCACACTCAGATACTCAAGTATACGTTCCTTTACCTTTTCAAGGTCGTAATGATCTTCATCAAGGACCTTTTTTGCCGCCTTGATATTCAGGATGTCCTTTGTTGATTTGCTCCAGGGTACTTCAACAAGCCAGTCAAGATAAGTCCGGACAGTAGCTGCCTCCGCGCTGTCCGGGTGCATCTTTTCAAGCCGTTTGAGTTGTTTTTCCGCCTCTTTCAGTACCTTGTCAGGCATCCTGGCCTCTTCTATCTTTTTCCTGAATTCGTTTATCTCTTCTGCCCGCTCATCTATCTCGCCAAGTTCCCGCTGTATCGCCTTTAGCTGTTCCCTGAGAAAATACTCCCTCTGGGTCTTATCTATCTCTCCCCTTGCCTCAGTCTGGATCTTCTGTTGTACAAGCAGGAGTTCGATCTCCCGGCCCAGAATCTCACTGACCCGTTTAAGTCTCAGGACCGGGTCCGATATCTCAAGGATTTCCTGGGCCTGCTCGGTCTTCAGCCCAAGGTTTGATGCCACAAGGTCGGCAAGCCTTCCAGGGTCATCGAGGTTCTCGATTACCACCATAATATCAGGCAGTATGGTCTTGCCGAGAGAGACCGACCTGTCCAGCTGCTCCTTGACCGTTCTCATCAGTGCCTCTATTTCAATAGTCATCTCAGCGGGTTTTGTATCCTCAATCTTTTCAATCGTGGCCTCTAAATAATTGTCCTTAACATCCATATTCAGGACCCTGGCTTTTGTGAGCCCCTGGACAAGAATCTTTACCCTGCCGTCAGGGAGCTTGAGCATTCTCATTATAAGCCCGACGGTCCCTGCCCTGTGAAGGTCCTCAGGCAAGGGGTTTTCAACACTCAGGTCTTTCTGGGTCAGGAGCAGTACCATCCTGTTTGTATTAAGAGAGTGGT
>QIJG01000180.1 GCA_003232715.1 Nitrospirota bacterium | reverse complement strand
CCCTTGCATCAACTACTTCCCTGCCGATATAGACTATCCTGTCACCCTCTATCCCGACATTCGTCTCTATCGGCTCCATGCCACTGCCGTCAATAACATTTCCGTTTTTTATAAGACAATCAATCATGGTTTTGTCCCTTCACAAAGAGGCCTGCTATCAGATTTAATATATTGGACTTTACTGCTGCAATCCCTATTTTACACCACAGTGGCAGGATTTTTGGGTTCTTTCTCATTTTAAGGGATAAAAAACCCTCAACTTAGGTTAGAATATAAAAATAATTAGAGAAAATACAGTCATTTGTCGTTCCCGCAATCCCAAACAAATGTATTAAAAAGAATAGATTCCGGCTTAAAAACTGCCGGAATGACAGACGTGGGAACCGGAATGACAGACGTGGGAACCGGAATGACAGACGTGGGAACCGGAATGACAGACGTGGGAACCGGAATGACGGATTGGAAAGTGGGGCATTAAAACATATTGAAGAACGTCCTGTTAATAATAGTACTTCTGACATCATTGACAAGCCTCCATACATCTGCTGCTGCCGGGAATGATGAGCGTATACTCCTGGGCAGATGGACGCAGGAGGAAATGGGTCGCATCATAAGTGAGGCATCTGAAATCAGGGATATTGGCAAACGCATAGCCTTCCTGTCCGGACAGTTTCTGGGTGTAAGGTATCAAGCGTCAACATTAATTGGGGATATGAATACTCCGGAGGTCTTTGTTATAGATTTCCGGGGGGTCGATTGCTTTACCTATATTGATTACATTGAGGCGATGAGGCTGTCTGGTTCCTTCGCCGGATTTAAGGAAAACCTGAAAAAGGTGAGATACCGGTCGGGGAAAGTTGCATTTAAAAACAGAAACCATTTCTTTACGGACTGGCGCGTCTTTAATTCAGCCTATGTTGATGATGTTACTGCAAGTGTCGGTGGACTCAGGACAAGGAGAGTCAGGAAGGTGCTGAATCTCAGGAAAGACGGGACTTATTTTCTGCCGGGAATTGCACCCCGAGAACGGGAGATTCAGTATATCCCCTCAGACGCTATTGATGATACGGTAATAAAGAGGCTCAGAACCGGCGATTACGTTGGGATTTATACCAAAATGCAGGGGCTGGATGTTACGCATACAGGAATTATTATCAAAAGGCAGGGCAAGGTTTATCTGAGACATGCCTCTTCAGCAAAGAAGAACAGGAAGGTGGTTGAGCAGGATTTAATTGCATATATCTCCAAAACCCCGGGCCTGATCGTGCTCAGACCTAAAGAGTGAAGCCCTGTAGACAAAACAGGGGCCTGCTTCAAGGGGGCAGGATGCGCAGGCTGGGAGTTCACACGTCCATTGCCAGCGGGATACACCTGTCGCTGGAGAGGGCAAACGCCCTGTGCTGCAGCACTGTTCAGATATTTTCGCATAATCCACGGACCTGGGCCACAAAAAAGATAAGTGATGAAGAGATTGAGCGGTTCCGGGAGCTAAAGACAGCCCTTGATATCAGACCTGTCTTTATCCATTCATCGTATCTTATAAACCTTGCCTCTCCTGATGAAGAGATCAGAAAAAAGTCTATAGGACTGCTCTCCCATGAATTACGGACAGCCCATCTGCTGAGGGCTGATTATATCGTGCTGCATCCGGGCAAGGCAGTGGGGCGGGATATTAAAGAGGCGATAGGCAGGGCATCAGAGGCCCTCTCTTTATCATATGAAAGTGCCGGGAGCCGGGTAGGGATTTTACTTGAAAATACTGCAGGGCAAAAGGGGGATATCTCATCCACCATACCCATGCTCTCTGATATTATTGAAAAAACCCCTCCGGGATCTGTAAGGGGCTTGTGCCTTGATACATGCCACGCCTATGCTGCCGGATATGATATCACCAAAATGGAAGGGCTTGAGAGGCTAAAAGGGGAACTCCTAAAGTATATATCTCCACTGAAGGTTGAACTAATACACCTTAACGACTCAAAAAGGGGATTTGCCTCGGGAGTGGACAGACATGAGCATATTGGTGAAGGAAGCATCGGCCTTCCGGGTCTTAAGCGGTTTCTTTCCTTTCCGTTCTTCAATGCAACGCCCTTGATACTTGAGACACCGAAAAAGTCTGATGACGACGACCGGAAAAATCTTGAGAGGGTGAGAGAGTTGCTCGGATGGGATAAAAGCCGGGTGTCAGCCAAAGGTTGACGAAATCCATCTCCCCACATAATGGGTCAGGATTATGACAATTGCCGCTATAGAGAGGTGCTCGGCTATCACCTTCACGGGATTTGTCTTCTGCGTCCTGGCCATTGTGTAACTGAGAAGACACAACCCTGATACCCCCCATACCATACTTATAATCATTGCCGGCAGAAGCTTGAAGAGCAAAACAGGGATAATAAATGTTAATGAGAAGAGAAGTTTGGAAAAAAAAGTGGACACTGTTGCCAGCCATATCTCTTTCGCTGTATGTCTGTTTTCAGATTCCTCGGAGATATGAATACCCAGGGCGTCTGAAAAGGCATCCGCTATGGCAATCGTTAAAATACCACCGATAACAACAGGTTTCGAATGGGTCCCTGAATATAATCCAACCATTAACCCCAGGGTTGTAATAATGCTGGAGGTTAAACCAAAAGTGAAACCTATGTTTAATGAGTGATTTTTAATCATATCTATATCGATGTTTGGAGATTCTGAATCAAGTTCAGAATGACATTACAAGTTCAGAATGACATTACAAGTTCAGAATGACGTTACAAGTTCAGAATGACGTTACAAGATGGCTGTTTTTCAGTCAGAGATTGCTTCGCTACGCTCGCAATGACAAAAAATGGCACTTTCAAACTTTTTACGACTTCATCAAGGATACCTGCTTATCTAATTGTAACAGGTTACAGCTCCGGATTGAAAATGGATTGAACCATGAAGTATTAATTGTCTCAAAATAGTGTGGACAAATTATTTAAAAAATCCCTCCTGACCTCCCTTTGCCAAAGGGAGGGATTATTCCCCTCTTTGGCAAAGAGGGGCGAGGGGAGATTTTAGATTGCTGTAAATTCAATTATGAGACTTTTAATGAACCTCCCCGCTGCAGAGACAGCGGGGTATCCAAAAGAAACAAACTTACTCAAAACTGCATACATTATAATCCCCATAATCCCCCAAACCCCCTTTTAAAAAGGGGATTCAAGGAATCCCCACAGCAGAGACTGTGGGGTATTGAAAATTTAATAAAAAAAGGGAGAAGCACGGGGCTTCTCCCTTTTTAGAATTACGATTCGATTCAGGACTATACAAGAAGTGGAGCTATAACAAGAGACACGATGGACATCAGCTTGATAAGGATGTTCATTGAAGGACCTGATGTATCCTTAAACGGGTCACCCACTGTATCACCTACAACAGCGGCCATATGAACATCCGATCCCTTACCACCATAGTGGCCCTGCTCAATGTACTTCTTTGCATTATCCCATGCACCGCCGGCATTTGCCATCATCAGTGCAAGTAATACCCCTGTTACCGTTGCACCTGCCAGCATACCTCCAAGCGCCTTGGGGCCAAGAAGGAAACCAACAAGGACAGGAGCGAATATGGCAACTATACCGGGAAGCACCATCTCCTTGACAACACACTTCTTTGTATCTCCCTTAACACCCTCTTTTCCTTCAAGCAGTCCGGGTATTTCCCTGAACTGGCGCCTTATCTCTTCAACCATCTTCATGGCTGCCTTTCCCACAGAGGTCATTGTAAGGGCACCTATAAAGAAGGGGATAACGCCGCCGATGAGGAGACCTATGACCACAATAGGGTCGGTTAATACTATAACGAATTCCTTGCCGGTCTTTGCAGTTATAGACTGTGTGTATGCCGAGAAAAGGGCAAGGGCAGTGAGTGCTGCAGAACCTATAGCAAAACCCTTACCGATTGCGGCTGTTGTGTTTCCAAGCGCATCAAGGCTGTCGGTAATCCTTCTTG
>QIJG01000008.1 GCA_003232715.1 Nitrospirota bacterium | reverse complement strand
TTATGAGGTCTTCATATTTCTTGTACGTGGACAGGTTTTCAATAAAGATCATTGCAAGCTCTCTATGTCTTTCGTCAACTATGTCCAGCATTACCCTGCTGACACTCCTTAATATATCAATTGCAGGATAAATGCCCTCCATTGCAAGTTCCCTTGACAGGACTATATGTCCGTCAAGGACCGACATGGAGGCGTCTGCCACAGGGTCGGTAAGGTCGTCGCCTTCAACAAGCACGGTATAAAGCCCGGTGATGCTTCCGTTGTCTGAAGAGGTTCCGGCCCTTTCAAGCAGCCTTGGCATCAGGGTAAATACCGAAGGAGTGTATCCCTTGGTAGTGGGTGGTTCTCCAATGGCAAGGCCAACCTCCCTCTGTGCCATTGAAACCCTTGTCAGGGAGTCCATCATCAAAAGCACATCCATCTCCCGGTCTCTGAAATATTCTGCAATGGCCGTAGTGGTGAAGGCAGCCCTCACCTTTGCCAGTGGAGGCTCCTGGGCTGTACAGACTATAACCACTGATTTTCTCAGCCCCTCCTCTCCGAGATCTCTTTCTATAAATTCTCTTACCTCCCGGCTCCTTTCACCGATAAGACCTATTACGTTTACCGTTGCTTCAGTATATTTTGCAATCATTCCAAGCAACACGCTCTTGCCAACGCCTGTTCCAGCCATGATTCCCACCCTCTGACCCTTTCCGCAGGTGAGTAGTCCGTTTATGGCCCTGATACCAAGGTCCATCGGTTCTGATATTCGCTGCCTCTCAAGTGGATTGATATGTTTTCCAAGGAGCGGATACATCCGGCCTTCAATCCTTCCTTTTCCATCTATGGGATTGCCAAGTGCATCTATTACCCTTCCAACGAGGTGAGGCGATACATTTACAGACAGCCTGCTGCCCACCGGCAGTACCCTGCTACCCGGCTTTATGCCCTGTATATCACCGACAGCCATAAGTAAAGCCTTGTCGTCTTTAAAACCCACTACCTCTGCATCAACTCCTGCCCCTTCTTCAGAGTAGACCTTGCAGGCCTCTCCAATACTTGCTTTCATGCCCGTGGCCTTAAGGATAATCCCGGTGATTTCAACTACCCGGCCATAGACCCTCATCGGGTCAATATTATTAAGACTGTTTATATATTTTTCAAGCGTTATTGTTTCCAATATCTTCTCCAAGGTCCTCAAGGAGGTTTGTTAGTTGTGATTCAAAGTCAGTTATTACCTCTTCTTCAGGGCCAACCACCAGGGGGCCGGCCAGTGGTATGGAGGGGTCTGTGTCAAATCTTATCTCGGGATGTATGGCAAGCAGTTCAGGTTTGTGATCTGAGATGAGTTCTTTAAGGGCGGGGTTTATCTTTATTGTTATTGTTCCTGTCCTTTCTATTTTTTCCATTGCAGCTTTTATGAGGTTGATTATTACTTCAGGGTTTTGTCTGATTTCATCCCTGAGTATCTTCCTTGCCATAGCCATTGACAGGGCAAAGACCTGGGGTTGAACTTCCGTCAGGACCTTTTTTTTCAGCTCTTTCATCTCTGTAAAGATTCCCTCAAGCCTTTCCAGAAGCATCAATGCCTTTTCCTCTCCAACCACGTAGCCGGCCTCTTCACCGGCGCTGAACCCTTTTTCATAAGCAGTTCTTTCAATCACGGCAATATCCTGGTTGAAGTTCTTCTCCAGGATGGCTCCTGGGTGTTTATGCTCAAGGGAGGGCATACCGAATTCCGTGATGCTCTGATCCCGCAGGACTTTGGCTTTAGACAATGAGTTCCTCCTCTCCTTTGCCGGCAATAATAATCTTGCCTTCCTCCTCCAGTTTCCGTGCCACCTTGACGATATTCTGCTGTGCTGTTTCAACATCCGAGACCCTTACGGGTCCCATGGATTCGATCTCCTCTTTAAGTATTTGTACTGCCCGTTTGGACATATTCCTGAATATCTTGTCTTTGAGTTCATCTGATGCGGTTTTCAGTGCAAGTGAAAGGTCATTTGTACTGATCTCCTTAAGTAGTGCCTGCATGCCCCTGTCATCAATCGAGGCAAGGTCATCAAATACGAACATCAGGGACCTTATGGATTCAGCCCTTGAAGGTTCCTGTTCTTCTATCAGCTCCAGAATAGTCTGCTCCGTCTCCTTGGCGGCATTATTGAGGATGTCTGCTACTGTTTTTACCCCGTCAACCTTTCTACCCCTGGATTCACCAATGCTAAGCTGTGTTTTCAGAACCTCTTCGATCTCTTTTAATGCCTCATCAGGGATATTTTCCAGGTTTGATATCCTCATTGCAACGTCACCCTTAAGGTGCTCCGGCAATTCTGAAAGCACCTCTGCCGATTTTTTTGGTTCAAGCAGTGAAAGTACAAAGGCCGTAGTCTGGGGATGCTCACCGGAGAGGAATTTCACAATAAGGCGCGTGTCTACAGTATTGAGCTTGTCAAGGGGATTGGAACGCTTAGCTGATTCAATGACTTCTTCTGCATTCTCATCACCCAATCCCCTGTAAAGGATTCTTTTTACATAATCCTTACCTCCTATGGACACAGCCCCTTCATCGATACTCTTCTTTATCTCATTAAGCACTGCCTGCATCTCTTCTTTTTTCAGGGTCTTCAACTCTGAAAGTGCAGAAGTTATTTTTTCAATAGTCTCCTTGTCGAGTGCTTTGAGTATCTCAGACGCTGTTTCCTCTCCCACATAGCTGAGCATGATCGCTGCCTTTTCATGTCCTTTCAGGGTAGGCATTTATTCGTTTCCGGTCCATTTTTTAATGAGTGTAGCCGCCTGTTGAGTGTTGTTTCTGGCCCATTCAGCTATCTCGTCCCGGGGTATCTCCCTGGGTGCCGGCTTCCCTTCAAGTTCCGGTGTGAGTGTCTGGGAAGTGGATGATGCAGGAGGAGCAGATTGATGTTTGAGATAAGCAAACAGAGGTCTTATGAGGAACAGTAAGACGAGGATAGAGAGGATAAGTATTGTGCCATATCGTGCTGCCGGTATAATATATCTTGTATAATCCATCTGCTCCGGTGTTTCGACGACCTCCGGTTGGGTATGAAAGGCCATATTTACAATCTTCACCTCGTCACCCCTCTCCTCTGAATATCCTATAGCCTTCTTGATAATCTCTTCGTAACTCTTCAGATCCTCTTCCGTACGGGGCACATATTTCATCTCCCCTGATTTCTTGTCCTTAAGGTACGTCCCATCGACCAGGACAGCAACGGTCAGGCGCTTTATAGTTCCTGTGGGTTTTATAACATGACTCACTGTCTTGCTGATTTCATAATTTACTGTTTCCGTCTGTTTTCTCAAGCCCGCTTTATTGGCAGCGGACCTGCCTGTACGTTTGACCATCCCTCCGGTCTTCTGTTCCGTTAATTTCTGCTGACTTCTGACAACCTGTCCATCCGGGTCATAAGTCTCCTGAGTCTCTTCCGTCCTTGTAAAGTCGATGCTTACACTGGCCTTTGCCTTTACCTTGTCCTTGCCCACAACAGGTTCGATGATGCTGATAATCCTCTTCTCTATATCCCGCTCAAGTCCCTTTTGATAATCGTGCTGAGTATTGTTAAGCTGCAGGCCTTCGTTTTCCCTGGTAGTGAGGATGTTACCCCTGTTGTCCACAATAGTTATGTTGTTCGGGGTGAGCGATTCCACACTGCCTGCAACGAGG
>QIJG01000286.1 GCA_003232715.1 Nitrospirota bacterium | reverse complement strand
CTATCCTCTGCTCGTCCGCTGATGTACCAAGGGTTACTGCCACAAGCGCCTGGGTCTCGCCCCTGACAAAGAGGGCTGAACCATGCACTTTAGGCAAAAAACCAACCTTGCCGTAGATATGCCTTATATCCTCAGGCCTTCTCCCGTCGGCCCTCACACCTTCCTCTATGATCATTCTCCTTACAAGGTCTTTTTCAATATCATGGAATATCCCGGATATCTCTTTTGCCCTGTCCTCTTCTTCAGAGGCAAACTTTTCAAGTACCTCCTCAAGCAGAAGGTCTAACTCCTCCTGTCTCTTCATCTTTGAGGGTATCCTGAGGGTCTCTTTCATCCTGTCAATTACAAAAGATCCGACCTCTTTTTTAAGTGCCTCATCAATTTCGACTGAATTGATTTGCCTCTTGGGTTTGCCGCATACCTCTGCAAGTCTTCTCTGAATTGTGTTTATCTTTTTTATCTCTTCATGAGCGGAGTCTATTGCCTCCAGGACAATCTCCTCTGATACCTCGACTGCGCTCCCTTCAACCATCATGACGGCATCATCCGTTCCGGCTACAACAAAGTTCAGCTCCATCTTTTCAAGTTCTTCCAAGGCGGGACATACTACAAGCTTTCCGTCGATCCTTCCAACCCTTACTGCTGATACAGGACCGTCAAAGGGTATATCCGATATCATAAGGGCAGTGGAGATACCTGTTATTCCAAGGATATCCGATACATTTTCATCACCAAACGAGATGACTGATGCTATGCCCTGTGTTTCTGAACGGAAGCCATCGGGGAAGAGTGGTCTGATGGGCCTGTCAATCAGGCGGGATGACAGCACTTCTTTCTCGGAAGGTTTTCCTTCCCTTTTAAAAAACCCCCCTGGAATCTTGCCTGCCGAGTAAGCCTTTTCCTGATAATCAATAGTTAATGGAAAGAAGTCAAGGTCTTTCCTTTCCCTCTTTGAAGCTACTGCTGTGGCAAGCACCACAGTGTCACCATAACTTATTAAAACCGAGCCATCAGATTGCTTTGCAAGTTCCCCTGTTTCAATTATAAGCTGATGTCCTCTGATCTCATGTTGTTCTCTGTGTGGAGCATCAATTTCCGACATGTAACCCGTCACCTCTACTTTCTTAATCCTAAGCGCTCAATGAGCTTCTCGTACCGCTGTTTATCGCAGGTTTTCAGGTATTTAAGGAGTTTTCTCCTCTGGGACACCAGTTTCAGTAATCCCCGCCTTGAATGGTGGTCCTTTTTGTGGACCTTGAAGTGCTCTGTGAGATAAGTTATCCTCTCCGTAAGCAAGGCTACCTGCACTTCCGGTGAACCGGTATCCTTCGTGTGTACCTTAAATGCTTCGATAATGCCGTCTTTTTTCTCTTTTGTGAGAGGCACCATATCACCCCTTTCTTTAAATTATTAGAGAACCGTGCACAAAATTATAAACACAATAATTATGTAACAGTCTCTCTTATTGATTTTCATTAAACCTGTGTTAAAATAATCTGTCTTTAAAGATACCATAGTAGCGCTTGAGATGTAAAGGATCTCAGGCTATCCCCGGCAATTCACGGTGAAGGCAAAAAGAGGAGCTATAAAGATCTCAGAATACTATATCCGGCAGTCAAAAGTCTGGAATTATTTTCCCTGTGTTTTCAGTAGGTTAGCCTACTACATGCCTGGGTGTAGATAAATGCTTAGGACTATTATGATAGCCTTTCGATAGAAAATACCTTTGCGAAATTTATTTCCTCTGTCTTGCGCAGAACCTCATTCATACTTGTTCTTTGCCTCAGCAGAGACTGTGGGGGATTGAAAAGTTAATTAAAGATACCTGCCTGCCTGTTGACTTTTCCTGAAATCTTCGTAAAAAACTGTTATAATAATATGGGAATTTTTTTTGCTTTTTGCTTTTAGTATCGAGCGTTTTATTGAATGAAGAGCATACGTTTCAATCGGGGGGGGGAGAGAGACCATATTGATGAAGTATCTAAATAGATTGCTCCCGCTTTTAGTCCTTCTCTTCACAGCGCTATTGCTCATGCTGCTCTGTTATTCAGGAAAGAAACATAATGATGAGATGCTGAAAAGACATGTCCTCTCATTGTTGGAGGGCTCAAGGGTAAGGCTCAGCGAGACCATTAAGACAAGGGTTCTTGCTATTGAGGCACTTTCAGAACACCTTCAGGATCATATCTGGAAGGGAGACACGATTGAAGGAATGAAAGAGATGTTTATCATGATCTCCGAGCCCATATATAGAACATTTAAAGGGTTTCAGTCCATTAACTGGGTTAACAGGAATGGGGCTATCAAGTGGACTTATCCCCTTAAAGGTGAAGAGCTTGTGAAGGCAATGGCCGGTGACTATTCACAGGAAGCTATGCTGAAGGCTGAGAAGTCCCGTTCGTTCAGTATTACACCGGTTATAGAAACAGCCGGGAATAAGCCTGTAGTGGAAGTTTATTACCCGGTAGTGGACAAAAGGGGTGAGATAAGGGGATATGTAGATGGTGTATTTGAAATAAATTCCCTTATTGACGCTTCTGTTGCAGATAGGCTTGATGTTGATTTCATGGTGATGCAGGAGGGGAAAGTCCTGTTTTCATTGCGGCGTGAACCACTTGAAGGCAGGTGGCCCGAAAATCACAATAGCTCTCTTGTTAATAATAGCATGGCGGAAGACGTTGTTAATATTTCCGGTCTGTCCCTGACCCTCCGGATGTGGCCGACAGAGAGGCTGACAAGACTTTACAGGGTTACACACAGGGGGCAGTGGCCCATCTTGATAGGACTGCCTTTTATGGCGCTTGCACTCTCCTATGCTGTTTATATACTCCAGAGACATTACGTTGCACTCAAGACAAAGGACCGGGAGCTTCGGGAGTCCGAGCTAAAATTCCGTTCCCTTGTCGAACATTCCCTTGCAGGGGTATATCTGATTCAGGATGGTCTTTTCAGGTATGTTAATCCAAGGTTCTGTGAGGTCTTTGGTTATCATTCTCCGGAGGAGATCATTAATAAGAAGGGACCATTGGACCTTACCCGTTCATCTGACTGGCCGGTGGTTGAGGAAAACCCCGGAAGGAGGTATGAAGGAGAGGTTGAGTCAATAAACTATCTCCTCAAGGCAGTAAAAGCCAGTGGTGAGGTTTTTGACATTGAGGTATATGGGGCAAATACCCTTTTCAACGGCAGACCCGCAGTTATAGGAATGCTGCTTGATATAGCAGAGAAGAAGAGGCTTGAGGAGCAGTTGAGACAGTCGCAGAGGCTTGAATCGATAGGCTTGCTGGCGGGTGGCATTGCTCATGACTTCAACAATATACTTATGGCTATAACAGGATATGCCTCCCTTCTGAATATGAAGCTGGAGGACGGAGTACTCAGGAACCATGTAGATCAGATACTGAAGGCATCCGACAGGGCGGCAAACCTGACGCATGGCCT
>QIJG01000027.1 GCA_003232715.1 Nitrospirota bacterium | reverse complement strand
TCTTTGTAAAAAGCCTTTTCTCGTCCATATCCTTATTCTATACTCTTTCTACTATATATTGTATGCTCCCATTAGAAACCCGGATGCGCCAGAAAAGAAGGTAAATATACCTTTACAATTACAGGCTCGTTTTAAAAAGGGAAGGGGGCAGAGAGGAGAGGAAAAGGCCGCATCTTAACGGGCTGTTGCCCAAACAGGAATATGGTCAATACTATCATTCTGAATCCAGACTCAAGTTCGGAAAATCTGATAAAAGCAATGACTCATGAGCCCCTGGAGGTCAGGAAGGGGGTCATGGCTGATATGAGGAACCAGTGCCTGCCTGAATGACGTCAGCTTGCTAAAAAACTGTTTGCATACTAAGAATAATCAAAATCAAAAAGAGCACCGCTGGCACACCCGAATGCATCCGATTGTTATGAACTCTTTAAGGATTCCGAATTTTCTTTTTCTGGATACTCTGCTTTAGCGGTATAGTTTTTCATTTCTTCGTCTTCCTTTTGCGCCAATTGCTCAAGGACTTCGGGCAAGATATGTCTCTTGCTGGCATGTAGATTTGAAGCATATACGTGGATGATGCCAGGATCATCTGTGGAGCGGTCAAGAAATTCTGATAATAGCTTCCCCTTGGCAACAAAATCATGAGAGATTTTATTTTGTAGATTCTTATGAACGATAAATTTATAGCCAGTATCGATTAAACTGAATTTTGCTAATCCTTTTGTGTCCAGTTCCCTTAGTTCTTTCAACTCATCCGGATTCATCGGCATCTCCTTAACTAAAATAATTTGATTTTGCTCTTTATATATCTTTACTGCTTTAACGGTTAACTCATTAATTTTAGCATAAAGTTTATCGGAACCATAAGGCTTTTGCAAATATTCGTCTATTCCGACTTCCAAAAGATTGTCCTTATATCCTGAATTCCCTGTCACAGCCATAATGGGGAAATATTGTATTTTACGGCGCATTATTTTTGTTGCTTCAAATCCATCCATAATAGGCATATCAATGTCCATCAGGCATAGATCGTATTTCCCTTCATTTTTCTTGGCAAGCTCAACAGTCTTTCGACCATTCGAAGCTATGTCAAATCCATAGCCCCAATTGTCCATTAAAATTTCGATTAACATTTGCTGCTCCCGATTGTCTTCTGCAACTAAAATTTTCATATTCTTCTCTCACATAACAATTATCTGAACATACCATATCACAGAAAAGCCTAAAAATCAACCTTAACGTGCTATACGAATTTGTCGTCTTGAAAAATCCATGATAGCTGTTTATTTGCCAGAGGGTAAAACGCTTTTGTTATAATATAGCTGTTTTTTGATTCATCGAAAGAGAGAATTCAACAGCAGGAGAAACAGAAAAGGTTTTGTAAATGAAAATGCAGAGTTTTATAGGGTTGTTTGTCCTGGCAATGATCGCCTGGGGGTTAAGCGAAAACAGGAGGGCGGTCAGTTGGAGAATCGCCCTTTACGGTATCCTTGTCCAGCTTGTGCTTGCTGCAATAATGATTAAAGTGCCCCTGTTCAAAGAGTTCTTTCTTGTATTGAACAGACTTGTCCCTGCCCTTGAGGAGGCGTCAAGGGCAGGGACTTCTTTTGTATTCGGCTATCTGGGAGGCGGCGCCCTTCCGTTTGATGAGAAATTTCCGGGGGCAAGCTTTATCCTTGCCCTGCAGGCAGCTCCCCCTTGTGCTTGTGGTAAGCGCGTTATCGTCCCTGCTCTTCTTCTGGCGTATTTTACCTGTGGTCGTGAAGGCTTTTTCCCGTGTGCTGGAGAAGACCCTGAACATAGGCGGGGCACTCGGGCTTGCAACGGCTTCCAATATATTTATAGGTATGGGTGGAATCTCCTCTCGTCATAAAGCCCTATTTGAGGGAGATGTCACGGAGCGAACTCTTTTCAGTAATGGTATGCGGAATGGCAACAATTGCAGGCACTGTGATGGTATTGTATGCCAGTATCCTGAGAGGTGTTATCCCGGATGCGATGGGACATATACTGATTGCCTCCCTGATAAGTGCACCGGCTGCCATAACTGTTTCCAGATTGATGATTCCCGAGACCGGGGAACAGACTGCCGGCAGATTGATGCCCCCGCAGGCTGCCACCGGCTCAATGGATGCAATCACCAGGGGGACGATTGACGGGCTCGAGCTCCTTCTGAATATAGTGGCGATGCTTATAGTACTGGTTGCTCTGGTTCATCTCGCCAACCTGACACTTACCCTGCTGCCGGATATAGGCGGGACTCCTGTTACCCTGCAGAGGCTACTTGGTTATGTCATGGCTCCCATAGTATGGCTTATGGGTATACCCTGGGCTGAGGCAAGTACGGCAGGGGCCCTGATGGGCACAAAGACCATACTCAATGAGTTTATAGCATACGTAGACCTTGCAAACCTTCCCGAGGGTGCATTGTCTCCAAGGAGCAGGTTGATAATGACCTATGCCCTGTGCGGCTTTGCCAATTTCGGAAGCCTGGGAATAATGATCGGCGGACTTGGAAGCATTGTCCCGGAGAGGAAAGACGAGGTAGTGGCACTCGGCATGAGGGCCATTGTGGGCGGGACACTTGCCACCAGTATGACCGGGGCGATTGTAGGGCTTTTTTATACGGTCTGAGTCCTTTTACCTGAAATCGATGATGACCTTGAGGGAACCTTTCTCTTCTGCTTTTTCAAACGCCTCTTTTGCCCTCTCAAAGGTAAATATCCCTGTAATGAGTGGCCTTACATCAACAGTTCAAATGGACCGCATCTTGAGCCCACAACCGTTATCTCATCAATTACTACAGGTGCAAGGTTCATCTCCCTGCCTTCTGCAACCGTGCTTTTTAAAACAACAGTTCCCCCGGGCCTTACCAGTTTCAGGGCCGTCTCAAAACCATCGGCTGAGCCTGTCGACTCAATAACAGTGTCGTAATTCTTTACCATCTCCAGATTATCAAGAAGAATGGTCTTTACGTTCTGCCCTCGTGCAATCTTAAGTTTGTCTTCATGCTTTCCAACAAGGGACAGGTCTGCCTGAAGGAGATTAAGGACAAGACAGCAGAGCAGGCCGAGCTTTCCATCCCCCATGACAAGGATTTTGTCAGTTGGTTTGATGTGGACTCCCCGTGTGATTTCAAATGCAGCAGCCAGAGGCTCGGTAAAGACCGCCTCTTCGTCTGTAATGTTTTCCGGAACTTTAAGCAGGTTCTTTACCGGCAGGGTAATATATTCAGCCATGGCCCCGTCCTTGTTGACTATTCCAAGGACTCTCCTGTCCGGACAGTGGTTTTTCAATCCCCTCAGGCAATAGCTGCAAAGGCCGCATCCACAGTTGATCTCGCCGACAACCCGTCTGCCGGTTAATCCCCGGTCTCTGCCGTTTATCTTCTCCACCACCCCCACAAACTCATGTCCGATTATCCCTTTAAACCCACTGTAGCCCTTCCTGATTTCAAGGTCGGTATTGCATATCCCGGTCAGGCTAACCTTGATGAGTGCCTCGTCTTCTGCTGGTTCAGGTACGGGATAATCTTCAACAAATTCCAGGTTATCATCAAAAAATACCGCCTTCATTTGATCTCCACATTCGGATAAAACATCTCTGTTTCAAGAGTAATCAATCCTGATTTAACCAGCGGGTCTTCACCCGATATCTTCTCAGCCTCAGCAATACTGTTTGCCTTAAAGATAGCCATTCCGCCTGAATCACCCCATTTACCGGCCTGAACAATTATTCCTTTGATAATCTGTTCCTTAATCCATTGAATATGCTGAGGAATGACTTTTCCGATTTCTTCCGGATTAACCCCGGGTTTGATCTTATTGATTGTCATGAAGTACATGTACCCTCCTTAATTTTTCTATCCGCAGATTTCACAGACTTTGCAGATTTATAAAAACTCTTTTCTCACCGGTGACCATGCATCTACCGCCTTGCAGGGCTTATTACCCGTAAAGGCGGAATGTATTGCATTTGAAGGAATGGCTATTACATCGCCTGACTTCAGAGTAATCTTTTTTTCCTGTAAGACAAAGGTTAATTCCCCTTCCATCACCACGGTGATCTGTTCAGCCTCATGAGAATGTTTCGGGAATATGGTATTTGGCTCCAGTTCAAAATAGGTCATCATGGCTTTTTTCAAACCAACGGCCCACATCTGAGCACCGGGAACATTGGGTTTTAAAGACAGAGCATCTTTGGAATAGACTTTTATTTTATCCGCAACTATTTTATCCACATCCAGGAAAGATGCATCTTCGCCTCTGAACTTTTGGAGTTCTTTATTGATAAAGCAATCTGTAACAGTTCTGTATATCTGTTCAGCAATTGCCGGTTCAAGACCTGTCTTGACAGCTACGGCTCTTACTTTATCTATAACCTGTTGTACCCGTTCAGAGTCCCGGACTGCCGGTTCATCTCGCTTAAGCCTCCCTGCTTCACTGACCAGGTTGCCTCTTTTTGAAAGTAATCCGATTATCTCAGAATCAATAGCATCTATTGCCTGCCTTATCTCTTCAAGTTTCATCTTCCCTCCTATGTGGTTAAAAGAATCTGTGTATAAACTCACTGTTTCTTAGACTTGGATGCACTATAGTTGCTTCCCCACTTATGCATTGCATCAAGAATTGGCCTAAGACTCTTACCGGTATCTGTGAGTGAATACTCTACGCGCGGTGGCACCTCTGCATAAACCTTCCGTTTTATAAGGCCATCTTTCTCCATCTGTCTCAGTTGCTGTGTCAGCATCTTTTGACTAATCCCGGAGATAGCCCTGCTTAGTTCGCCAAATCTTTTTGTCCTTTCGAATAGTTCCCATAAAATTAGCACCTTCCATTTATCACCTAATAGTGACAGTGTTATTTCCACCGGACAGTCTGACATGTTCTCTTCCATATACACTCCTTTCTTGCAGGTATCACACAAAACTTACTTTCGGGTATGTATAGTACAAAAAAGTGCCTACTTGCAATTGGATCGTAATAGCTATAAGATACCTTAAAGCAGTCGTTAAAAACAAAGGAAAGGAGGTGAAGAGGATTGGTGATAAGAACATTGATTCAGACAAATGAAGATGTTTCGGGTGTTGTCCTGCGGATGGGGTTAGGGGCAGTATTTTTTGCCCATGGGGCTCAAAAGCTTTTCGGCTGGTTCGGCGGTTATGGTTACAGCGGGACTATGGGATTTTTTACCGGATATTTAGGGATTCCTGCGCTGTTTGCCTTTTTAGCCATAATGGCAGAGTTTTTCGGGGCATTAGGGTTGCTTTCCGGACTTCTGACAAGGGTGTCGGCCTTTGGGATTGCAATTGTTATGGTTGTGGCTATTCTCATGATTCACCTTCAGTACGGATTTTTTATGAACTGGTCCGGTAAACAGCAGGGAGAAGGTATCGAGTATCATCTTCTTGCTCTAACAATCTCGACCGTTTTGATGATTAATGGTGGTGGCCGATGGTCATTGGACCGGCTTATAACGGAGAAAATAAAACAATAAGATGAACAGGAGGTAATTAACATGTCTGATGAGATTAATAAGGAAATCCTATCTTATCTAAACGAGCATCTTTATCTAAATCTTGCAACAATCAATTCAAATGATCCAGGACAACCGCATGTCAGCACTGTTGCATATGTCAGTGAAGGGTTTGAGCTATATTTTGCAACTTCTGTGAAGTCCCGGAAATTTTCTAACCTGGAAAAGAGCCCCAAAGTGGCGCTCACCATTGATGAGGACGAGGCTGATTGGATGAAGATAACAGGACTCCAGATTGAGGGTAAAGCAGAAGTAGTAAAGGAAGATCAGCTACCCTCTGTTTTCGTGATTTATTCGGAGAAGTTTCCAATAATAAAGACCTTCCCGGCCAATCCCGATTATCGTTTCATAAAGATAACGCCCCGGAAAGTCTGGATACTCGACTATAGTAAGGGATTTGCCCATCGTGATTATTTAGAGCTTTAAACAAGGTAAAGGGATTTTATGAAAATGTTCCTTATCCATAAAGCTTTTGTTCAGCGGAAAAGCCTTCGGAAGAGTCGCCGGAGGCTTTTCTGATTTTTTATGGGATGAAACAGAGATTTTGTCGTGAACGCGGCATTTTATTCCTGCAGAAGGTGAACTGTTAGCCAACGACTAATAAATTTGTCTATAATTAAAACACGATGGATGTTTATTTTTATACAAAAGAAGGCTGCCCGTT